>NZ_JAGQCQ010000088.1:0-11514 GCF_024346275.1 Cyanobium sp. BA20m-p-22 | reverse complement strand
TACCTGGCCAGCCGCGAGGTGTTTCTGCAGCACGTGCTGGAGCAGCGCATCGAGGAGGAGGTGCGCAAGTGCTATCTGGAGCGCACCGGCCACAAGGTGGCCCCGAAGGAATTCCGCGCCTGGAAGAACTCCTTGCAGTGTGTCGGCAACGTGCTGCAGCTGCCGGCCATCCCGAGGGAACTGGGGGTGGCGATTGAATACCGCATCCACAACACGTCCAAACGCATCGACCTGCTCCTCTCCGGGCAGAACGCATTGGGCCAGAGCGCTGCGGTGATCGTGGAGCTCAAGCAATGGGAAACGGTGGAGACCACCGAATTGGATGGGGTGGTGCGGACCCTTCTGGGTCGGGGGATCCACGAGACCACCCACCCCTCGTATCAGGCCATGAGCTATCGCGCCCTACTCCGAAGCTTCAACACGGCCGTGGTGGAGCACGCCATCCAACTGCAGCCCTGCGCCTATCTGCACAACTGCACCGAGGGCGATGGCATCAACGATGCGCGCTACCAGCCCTATCTCGATCAGGCGCCGGTGTTCCTGCGCCGCGAGAACGCCGAGATGGCCGCCTTTCTGCGCCGCTGCCTGGAGGTGGGCGACCGGGGTCGCACGATTGAGCAGATCCGCGATGGCAAGGCCAAACCCAGCCAGCAGCTGGCCGATGCGGTGGAGCGCATGCTCAAGGGCAACACCGAGTTCGTGCTGATCGATGAGCAAAAGGTTGTCTACGAGAAGGCCCTGGCCTTGGCGCGCCACGTGCGGGAGGGACGCCATTGCGTGCTGCTGGTGCAGGGCGGGCCGGGAACGGGCAAGTCGGTGGTGGCCGTGAACCTGTTGGCCACGTTTTTGCACATCGGCCTCAACGCCCGTTACGTGAGCAAGAACGCGGCGCCGCGGGCGGTGTACCGGGCCAAGCTCACCGGCTCGATGCAGAAAAACGAGTACGACACCCTCTTCAGCGGTTCGGCCTGTTTCGTGGGCGCCCCGGAGGGCCACTACGACGCCTTGATCGTGGATGAGAGCCACCGGCTGATGACCAAGACCATCTACAACAAGGAGGGCGAGAACCAGATCAAGGAGATCATCCACGCCAGCAAACTGACCGTCTTCTTCCTCGATCAAGACCAGCGCGTCACCTTCGACGACATCGGCAGCACCGCCGAGATCGAGAAGTGGAGCCAGTACCACGAGGCCGAGCTGCACCGCGATGAACTGCCATCGCAGTTCCGCTGCAGCGGCTCCGATGGCTACCTGGCCTGGCTGGATCAGACCCTGGGGATTCGCTCCACCGCCAACGATCAGCTGGACCGTGGCAGCTACGACATTCGGGTGTTC
Organism: Cyanobium sp. BA20m-p-22; assembly: GCF_024346275.1. Classification (NCBI taxonomy): domain Bacteria; kingdom Bacillati; phylum Cyanobacteriota; class Cyanophyceae; order Synechococcales; family Prochlorococcaceae; genus Cyanobium; species Cyanobium sp. BA20m-p-22. The sequence goes on along the minus strand of NZ_JAGQCQ010000088.1, from coordinate 10,179 downwards.
GACGATCCCGTGGCAATGCACCAGGCGATCCGTGAGCGCAATGGCTCCAACCAGGCGCGCATGGTGGCGGGCTACTGCTGGAACTGGGCGTCCAAGAATCACCCCAGCGCCTGGGACATCACGATCGAGCCCTACGGCTACCGGGCCCGCTGGAACCTCAGCAAGGACAGCAGCCTCTGGATCATGACGCCGGGCACGGTGGAGGAGGTGGGCTGCATCCACACCTGCCAGGGCCTGGAGCTGGAGACCATCGGCGTGATCATCGGGCCGGATCTGGCCGTCCGCGATGGCGAGGTGGTGACGGTGCCATTAGCGCGGGCGCGTACGGACCAATCGCTCAAGGGCTACAAGGTGGGTCTGACCCGTGATCCCCAGGGGATTCGCCGCAAGGCGGACGCGATCATCCGTAACACCTACCGCACGCTGATGAGCCGGGGCACGAAGGCTTGTTTTGTGTTTGCCTGTGATCCGGAGTTGAACGAGTACTTGAAGGGGGCGGTGGCGGGGCGAGGGTCCCAGTGAATCCAGCCAACCGGCTCTAGGCTGGCCAGAAGGCAAGAGGGTTTAGTGCCGATTGAACTTTCCAGTGCCGAGCTCGACGCGCTCAATGTGCCGGAAAAGGTGCGTCTTCTTGAGCAGGTCTGGCAAAGCCTCTGCAGTCATCCGGCGGATGTCTCCTCACCTGAATGGCACGCTGAGGTGCTGCGGGAACACAGCGAGAGACTGATCGATGGCAGGGCGACGCGGATCCCTTGGGCTGAGGCCAAGGCCCAGCTTCAGCAACTCGGTGGATGATCATCAACATCTCTTCAGATGCTCTGAGAGATCGGGAGGAGGGATTTTGGTTTGAAGAGCAGCAGGCTTCGGGTCTTGGGGGCTACTTCCGTAGCTGTTTGCTGGCCGATATCGAATCTCTGGCCTACTACGGAGGGATTCCCTTTCTGCATCTACGACACGTTTGACGCTGATGATTTGACGGTGGTCGCCGTTCTCGATGCCCGCAGGGATCCTCTCTGGACGCGTCAGCGTCTTGGTTGATGCCACCGTAGGCATCGATGTGGGCGGCGCCCGCAAGGGCTTCCACGCCGTCGCCTTCACCGGTGGCGCCTATGCGAGCCAGCTGGCCAGCGCTGATGTGCAGGAACTCGCCCATTGGTGCCGCTCGGTGGTGCGCGCCAGCGTGATCGCCATCGATGCCCCCTGCCGCTGGAGCCGCGACGGACGTATGCGCTCCTGCGAACGTGAGTTGATCGGCCGCGGCATCAGCTGTTTCGCCTCGCCCACCCGGCAGAGGGCGGTGGAGCACCCCACCAGCTACTTCGGCTGGATGCTGCAGGGGGAGGCGCTCTATCAGGCCCTGGAGAACGGGGCGGCGGAGCAGGCCTATCCCTTGGTGCGCTCCCTGCCACCCAGCGGCCCTGGCTGTTTTGAAACCTTCCCCCACGCCATCACCTGGCACCTTCGCGGCGGCCAGGCCAAGGCGGCCCAGAAGCGCCTCCAACGCCGGGAGCTGTTGGCGCAGGCGGGCCTGGATCTCACGCCGCTCACCAACATCGACTGGATCGATGCCGCCCTCTGTGCGCTCACCGCCCACGTTGTTGCCACCGGTGGGGAGTGCGTGAGCTACGGGGAGCCGGAGTCGGGGTTGATCGTGGTGCCGAGGGGGCATGACTGGGGCCCATTCCCTACCCTGACCCCATGACAGGTGCTGATATCCGCTGGCATCAACGCTTCGTCAACTTCCGCCAGGCTCTGGCGCGTCTGAGGGATGCGGTGGAGCTTTCCCAACAGCGCAGCCTCAGTGAAATGGAACGGCAGGGGTTGATCAAGGCCTTCGAGTTCACCCATGAACTCAGCTGGAAAACCCTCAAGGATTTCCTGGTCTCCCGCGGTGTGTCCGACCTCTTTGGTTTCCGCGCCACCACCCGTGAAGCCTTCGCCCAGGGGTTGATCAACGATGGCGAAACCTGGATGGAGATGATCCGCCACCGCAACCTCAGCGCCCACACCTACGACGAAGCGACGGTGCTGGAGATCGTGGTAGCGGTGGTGACCTCATATGTCGGAGCCTTCGAGGAGCTGGAATCACGGCTCCAGGCACAGGAGTCCCTGCCATGACCGCCCAGGCCTCCGCCACCCGCTACGGATTGCCAGTCGCTGCCGTGGCCAGGATCCAGGCGACCCTCGCCGCCTTCCCGGCCATCGAGCAGGCCACCCTCTACGGCTCAAGGGCCCTCGGGCGCCACCGCCCTGGCTCTGACATCGACCTCACCCTCTCCGGCGTCGACCTCGATCCGCGCACCCTTGCCCGCCTCGATGCGGCCCTCGATGATCTGCTGCTGCCCTGGCGCTTCGATCTGTCGTTGCAGGTCTCGCTCCAATCCCCCGAGTTGATCGACCACATCAAGCGAGCGGGGGTGGTCTTCTACCGGCGTGGGGATCGGCCCTGAACAGAAAACGGGGCCTCCATCAAAAATGCCCATTACGATGGCCCAATGGACATTTCCGTAACCGAGTTCCGCGCCCAGTGCCTGGAGTTGATCCGGCAGGTGGAGAGCGGTGGCGAGGTGGTGGAGATCACCCGCCACGGCAAGTTGGTGGCACGCCTCACGCCGCCGTCCGCCCGCTCCGCGCAAAGCCCCCAGCCATGGACGACCCTGCGCGGTTCCGGAGTGCTGCACGCTAATTCCGAGGAATCCGTGCTGGAGGCCCAGGCCTTCGACGCCCTGCGGTGAAGGTCCTGCTGGACACCCATGTGTGGCTGTGGTGGCTGCTTGGTTCCGAGCGACTGAAGGTCCAGGAACGTCTTTCGCTGGATCGCCTGGCATCCGATGGCAGCACCCACCTCGCGGCCATGAGCCTCTGGGAAGCGCAGATGCTCCATGCCAAGGGGCGGCTGGGACTGGATCGTCCGTTTCAGAACTGGCTGCGGGAGGCCGCTTCTCCAGGGGTTGTTCAACTTGTGCCGCTCGATGTGGAGGTGGTCATCTCGCTCCACCAGCTGCCGGAAGGGTTCCATGGCGATCCGGCCGACCGGCTGATCGTGGCCACAGCTTTGGCCCACGGCCTGGTGCTTGCCACCCATGACCAGGCCATCCGCAGCAGTGGGGTGATCGAGATCTGGACGGGGCCCAGGAAATAGCTCGGCTTTTCCTGCATCAGAAGCTCCGTTTTTTCTGCATTGGGATCCCGGCATCTGCTGCAGTGACGGCTCCGAGCTGCGGGCGATGGGACCCCGGTCGCGCTGATCTGGTGCAGTCTGGTCTGAGTGAGCGGCGTGCAGCCATGGTGTTTCGTCCCAGCCCTGATCCCAGCCGGGTGGTGGAGGTAATCGAAACCGGCGCCGAAGCCGAGGTGGTGATCGCCCGAAATGGTCGGCCCGTCGCACGGCTCGCCAGCCTGCAGGCACCGGCGCGGCTCCGCCGACTGGGCATCGCCCGTTGGCAGTTCGTGGTGCCCGACTCCATCGATGGCGCCAATCCCCTGATCACCGACCTGTGCGAACGGGGCTGATGCGCCTGCTGCTGGATACCATCAGCCGTGAGCTGATCACCCACCAGGCCAGCGGAGTGTTCCTGAGCCATGTGTCGCTCTGGGAGATCGCGACCAAAGCACGCCTTGGCCCGTGCCGACATGCCCCTGTCGGCTCGTGAGGCCATCCCCTGGGCAGAGCAATCCGGCTTTGACTTCCTCCCGATCGACCTTCCCCATCTGCTGGCGCTCGAACAGTTGCCCCTGCACCACCGCGATCCATTTGATCGTCTGCTGGTGGCCCAGGCCATCAGCGGCCCCTTCACACTGCTCAGTGCCGATGCGGCGTTCACCGTCTATGGCTGCCCGTTGCAGGATGCGCGCAGCTGAAGAAGGCAGAGCCAGGCCACCCACGCCAAACTGGCCCCATGGCCGCCTCAGCCCGCCCCTCCAACTATTCCTACGTGGTGGATGAGCCGCTGCTGCGCACGATCGCGGCCGAAATCCAGGCGGCGAATCCCGGCGCCGAGGTGTGCCTGTACTCCTGCGGAGAAGCCTGCGGCTACGGCTCCCGGGCCCGTGGCAACGAGCGGCCCGATTCCGATCTGGATCTGCTGGTCACCGTGCCGGATGAATGGTTGGCCAGCCATTCGCGGTTTGAGAAAACGGATGCCCTGGGCTGGAAGTTAGCCCATCATCGGATACCCATCGATCTACTCCTGTATTCGCACCAGGAAGTGCGGGAGCGCCGCCAGCACAGACAGCACGTTGTCGCGGAGGCCTATCGCCACGGCCAGTAACTCCATGACCGCTGATCTGCTCGCTCACGTGGTCGCGCCGCTCCCATGAACGAGGCCGAAACCCGCTCCGAGCTGATCGACCCGCTGCTGGTGGCGGCCGGTTGGGGCGTGGTGGAAGGCAGCCGCATTCGCCGCGAGTTTCCGATTGCCCCGGGGCGCATCGAGGGCGGCGGCCGCCGCGGCAAGTCCCTCAGTGCCGACTACGTGCTCAGCTACCGCAACACCGGTCTTGCGGTGGTGGAAGCCAAGTCCGATGGGCTGCCACTCACCGAAGGCGTGGGCCAGGCCAAGGAATACGCCGCCAAGCTCCAGCTGCGTTTCACCTAGGCCAGTAACGGCCTGGGCATCTACGCGATCGACATGGAATCGGGCGAGGAGGGGGAGGCCGAGGGCTTCCCCACGCCCCAGGAGCTGTGGGATCGCACCTTTGCAGTCGAGAACGCCTGGCGCGATAGCTTCGCTGCCAATCCCTATCCCGACAAGAGCGGCAGCTGGCAGATCCGCTTTTACCAGGAGATCGCAGTGAAGCGGGTACTGGAGGCGATCACTTCCGGCCGCAACCGCATTCTTTTGACGCTGGCCACAGGCACCGGCAAAACCTCGATCGCTTTTCAGATCATCTGGAAGCTCTTTCAATCCCGCTGGAACCTCTCCGGCGAGCCCAGCCGCCGGCCCCGCATCCTGTTTCTGGCCGATCGCAACAACCTCGCCGATCAGGCCTTCAACGACTTCACCGCCTTCGCCGCCTTCGAAGAGAACGCCCTGGCGCGGATCGAACCCGACGACCTGCGCAAGAAGGGCCGCGTGCCCACCAAGGAGGCAGCCGATGATCCAGAGGGGCCCAAGGCGCGCCCCACCAAGACCCGCATCAAGCTGGGCGATGGCAAGGAGCGCTCGATCCAGCACATGCTGGTCACCTCCTTCTGGCATCCCGATGGGCGGCCGATAAGTTCCCAGCAGTTCATCGAGCTGCTCTACGGCCAGCTGCCCGAATTCGTGAAGGATGAGGCTGAGCTACGGCAGCTCTGGAGTTGACCTGACACCCGCCGCAAGTTGTTGCAGGGCCTGGAGGAAAAGGGCTTCGGCGCCGATCAGCTGGCGGAGATGCAGCGCATCATCGAGGCCGAGAACAGCGATCTGTTCGATGTGCTTGCCCATGTGGCCTACGCCCTGCCGCCCATCTCCCGCGAATCCCGCTCCCAACTGGCCCGCCTCTACATCCACTCCCGCTTAACTAGCAAGCAGCAGCTATTCCTCGACTTCGTACTTCAGCACTACGTGAGCAGCGGCGTGCAGGAACTGGCTCAGGAGAAGCTCACCCCGCTGCTGCGTCTCCGCTATCAGCACTCCATCGCCGATGCCGTGGCAGATCTGGGCAAACCTGAAGAGATCGGCCAGCTGTTCGCAGGCTTCCAGCGGTTCCTTTATGAACCGGCCCGCTGACGCCGTTCAGCTGAAGGGCCGTGCCTCCGCCAGCACCGCCTGGGGCTCGATCCACATGGCGTCGCCGTAGGAGAAGAAGCGGTACTGGCGCTCGATGGCCTCGGTGTAGAGGTCCAGCAGGCGTTGGCGGCCGATCAGGGCACTCACCAGCAGCAACAGGGAACTTTTCGGCAGGTGGAAATTGGTGAGCAGGCCCTCCACCACCGCAAAGCGATAGCCGGGCTGGATCACCAGATTCACCGGGCCTGTGTGGGGCCGCAGCTCGCCCCCGTGCAGCTGGGCCACCGCCTCCAGGCTGCGCACCGAAGTGGTGCCGATGGCGATCACCCGGCCGCCCCGCGCCCTGCAGGCCGCCACCGCCGCCACCAGCTCGGGCGACACCTCCACCCACTCGCTGTGCAGCTGCAGCTGGCTCAGGTCTTCGGTTTCCACCGGCCGGAAGGTGCCCAGGCCCACATGCAATGTGGTGGTGGCCAGCTCCACGCCGCGCCCACGGATTGCCGCGAGCAGCTCATCACTTAGGTGCAGACCCGCCGTTGGCGCCGCAACGGCTCCCGGCCGGGCGGCATAGCGGGTCTGGTAGCGGTCATGGTCGGAAGCTTCGTGCCCGTGGATGTAGGGCGGCAGCGGGATCGCGCCGTACTGCAGCAGCAACGGCTCCAGCGCCGCGGCATCGCTACACGCCGCAGGGAACTGCACTATGCGGCCACCGGTTTCAGGATCGCTGCCCAGCACGGTGACCACAAGCGGCGGCTGCCCTGGGGCGATCAGCTCCAGGCTGTCGCCGGGCCTGAGCCGTTTGGCGGGTTTGGCCAAGCACAGCCAACGCCCTGGGCCTGCACCGGGGACATCGACCGCCTGCCGATCTGCTCCAGACGGCTGCCAGGGCTCCAGCACCAGCAGCTCGGCGGCTCCGCCGCTGGCGCGGCGGACCTCAAGCCGGGCATGCAGCACGCGGGTGTCGTTGACCACGAGCAGATCACCCGCCCTGAGCTCGTGCTGCAGATCCCACACCCTGAGGTGGCGGGCATGGGGCGCGGGCCCCGTGCCGATGGAATCGACGACCAGCAGCCTGGCGTCGTGACGGGGCTCCACCGGCCGCTGAACGATGAGTTCACTCGGCAGGCCATAGCCGTAGCTCGATAGCAGCCGATCGACTGGATCAACGCTCACAGGATCAGACCTGGAGGTAGTAGCGATAGCGGCTGAAAATGCGGGAGCCGCGATCGCGCAGGGCAGCCGACACCAGATCAACGCTCTGGTTGAGTAATAGGCAATCGAGCCATCCGGTGCTGATTACCTCGGGCATCATCACAGTGAGTCGCTGTTCGGGCTGACTGCCCTCTATGGCATCGCGCTCAATGGCATGCACCATCTCAACCAGCGGATCAATAAAGGAAGCGTAGGGACTCTCTTTGAGGGTTAGGGCCACTCCCAACGGCTGGCCGATCTGCCGATCCCATTGGGCCCTGATCCGTTGGGGGTTGTGATGGGAGGAATAAACAAACAGCACACTCACTTGGCGCGACATGCTGCACGCATGGCGCACCGCAGCAATCGCGGCACGGTCAAATGCCTCAAGGCAAACCACAATCGGCCCCTGACCAGGATCTAGACGAGGGGGTGAGGCTTCTGAATGCAGCGGCAGAAACGGTTCGAGCACCTCGTCGGATTCATCTAAATCAAGGGCATGCTGAAGGCGCCCATAGCGTTTTTTGATCAGGGCCAGAATCCACACCAAAGAGGGGATAAGCAGTACCACCAACCAGGCACCACTGCTGAACTTGCTGAACACCACGACAGCCAGCACCAGGCCGGTGAACAGGGCCCCAAAACCGTTCATCAGCGCTCGCCAACGCCAGGCCGAGCCGCGCTGACGCAGCCAGTAGAGGACCATGCCGCTCTGGGAGATTGTGAAAGCCAGAAACACCCCCACGGCATAGAGATTGATCGCCATCGTGGTGTCCCCTTTGCAGAACACGATGATCAGGCCAGCGAGGGCAATCAGCACGAGGATGCCGTTCTGAAAGACCAGCCGATCCCCCCGGAATGCCATCAGCCTTGGCAAATGGCTGTCGCTGGCCAGCATGGCCCCCAGCCGCGGAAAATCGGCAAAGGCGGTGTTGGCCGCCAACATCAAGATCAGCAGCGTGAACAGCTGGAGAGCGGGGTAAAGCGGGTTGGAAGCGCCAAATATCCGCTCGCCCAAAATCGCCATCGTGGTCTGATTGGAGGAAGGATCCACGCCATACATCCAGGCCAGCAGGCTGATGCCCAGGAACATCAGCGAAAGGATCAATCCCATTACCGCCATGGTGGCTCTTGCATTTGCCGCGGCGGGATCGCGGAACACCTGCACACCGTTGGCAATCGCTTCGATGCCGGTCATGGCTGAGCAGCCTGAAGAAAACGCTCGCAGCACCAGAAACAGGGAGAGGGGAGCGATCGCCTGCACCGGTGGAGTGGGCTCTGGCACAAAACCATGGCGCAACACCAGATCCACTAGGCCAAAGCCCACCAGCAGCGCCACCATCGCTATGAAGGCGTAGACCGGCAAGGAAAACAGACGGCCCGATTCGCTCATGCCGCGCAGGTTTATCCAGCCCACGAACACCAGCAGCACAAGGGCGATGGGAACCTGCCAGGGAAGCAAGGCGGGCAGATAGGAGGTGAGGGCCTGGGTGCCCGCCATCAGGCTCACGGCAGCCGTGAGTGAATAGTCGATCAGCAGCGCTGCTGCCCCCACCAGGCCCGTGGTGATGCCGAGGTTGGCGCGGGCCACGATGTAACAACCGCCGCCTTCTGGGTAGGCATGCAGCGTCTGTTGGTAGGAAAGAACCACAATCGCCACAAGGGCGATCACGGCCAAGGTGATCGGCAGCGACCAGCTCAAGGCCGCGCTGCCGGCCAGGATCAACACCGCCAGGGTCTGATCAGTGGCGTAGGCGACCGATGACAACGCATCGGATGAGAGCACGGCCATCGCCTGCCCATTTGGCAGGCATTCCTGATGGGCCGCACTGGTGGGCAAGGGACTGCCCACCAGTGAGAGGCTGATGCTCTTGCGTACCTGCCTGAATCCCATCAAATTCAGAGGGAAAGGCTTTCTGGATTGGTTTCGATCAACTGGGCCAGATCCTTGAGGAAGGCGGCGGCATGGGCGCCGTAGATCACACGGTGGTCGCAGGTGAGGTTCACCTGCATCTGGCTGGCCACCCGGATCGAGCCGTCCTTACCCCCCACCACCGCGGGCCGCGAAGCAGCCACCGCCAGGATGGCGCCGGTGCCGGGGGGCAAGATCGCGTCGAAGCGGTCGACACCAAACATGCCCAGGTTGGAGAGGGTGAAGGTGCCAGTGCTGTATTCCTGTGGCTGCAGCTGCTTGCTGCGGGCCCGGGCCACCAGATCGGCCCAGCTGCGGGCCAGCGAATAGATGTCGGTTGTATCGGCGTTGGCGAGCACCGGTGTGATCAGGCCGCCGTCCTCCATGGCCACGGCCACTGCCACATTCACACCAGCGGGGTAGGCCATGGCACTGGCATCGGCCGTGGTAGCGGCATTCACCTGGGGATGACGGGCCAACACCACGCCCACGGCCTTTGCCAGCAGGGCAGTCATGGTGACGCCCTTGGGCTTGAGCTGCTTGTAGAGGGAATCGAGCTTGGTGGTGGTGATGGTGTAGCCCACCCGGAAGCAGGGCACCGCCAGGCTGGCCACCATGTTGCGGTTGACTGCGTTCTGGAGGGTGTTGAAGCCGACGCTCTCGCCAGGGCGCCCGAAGGCCTCACCGGTGGGCGCAGGCGCCGGTGAGCTGGCGCCATTTCCGAGCGGAGCAGCCATGACAGCCGGGCCGGATCCCTCGGCCACTCGGGGCACCGTGATCGGTTGACCGGTGGCGGCCAGCACGTCGTCGGCCTGGATGCGGCCATGGGGACCGCTGCCGCGCAGGCCGGCCAGGTCCACCCCGAGCTGGCTGGCGAGCTTCTTGGCCCGGGGCGATGCCACCACCCGGCCGCTGGCCGTGGCGGCCGGCGCCGCCACTACTGGGGGAATTACGGGGGCAACTGCTGGAGCTTTTACTGGAGCAACTGCCTGGGGAGTAACTGGAGCAACAGCTGGGGCCGCCACTGGGACAGGCGCGGATGCAGGAGCAACAGCAGCAGCGGGCACCACCGGTGCCTTGGCAGCTGCGGCGGCAATCTCGGCCTCGGTCTCCACGATCAGGCCAATGGTCTCGCCCACCGGAGCCGTGCCGCCGGCAGGCATCAAAACGGCAGCCAGGTAACCCTCGTTAAAAGACTCCACGTCCATATCGGCCTTGTCACTCTCAACAACAAGCACGGACTCGCCCCGCTCCACCTTGTCGCCGGGCTGCTTGAGCCACTCCACGATCTTGCCCTCCGTCATGGTGGAGGAGAGGGCGGGCATGAAGATTTCGTGGGTTGCCATAAACCAGTGCCCGCTT
>NZ_JAGQCQ010000087.1:0-11522 GCF_024346275.1 Cyanobium sp. BA20m-p-22 | reverse complement strand
GATAGTTCGTCGAGGCGCGGATAGCGCTCGGCGATTGGGTCGCCGCTGAACTGGGCCACCCAGCCTTCGGGGTTGTCAAAGAAGCGCAGGGCGCAGAAGTGGGGCTCTGGGCCCATGTCAAACCAGTGCTTCGTGCCTGCTGGCACGGAAATCCAGTCGCCTGCTTCACAGAGCAGCTGCAGCACCTCAGCGCCGATGTGCAGGCAGAAGAGGCCCTGGCCCTCTACGAAGAAGCGCACCTCGTCTTCGCTATGGATGTGCTCAGCCAGAAACTTCTGACGCAGGGCCTGGCGGTCGGGGTGCTCCGGCGTCATGCGGATCGCATCCACCGTGGGGTACGACCCGCTGGCCCGTACCTGGGTGATTTCGGCGCTGTAGGCGGCCAGGATCGCGGCCGGATCGGCGTTTGGGGCCAGGGGGGCTTTGACTTGCCAGCGCTCAAAGCCGATGCCCAGTGGCGCCAGGGTGGCGGCGATCTGGGCCGGATCGCTGCTGGAGAGGCTGGGGGAGGCTGGTCCGGCCGGGTCGGTGGCAAACACCTGCAGGAGACTCATTTGGCCAGGGCTCGTTCAATTCCCAGCCTAGAAAGGCAGCAGCAGCAGGCCAGTGGTGTCCTCGGCAGAATTCCCAGGAGAGCTGGCGGCGGCGGGGCTCACCCTGGTGGGGGTGGGGCCAGGCAATCCGGAGCTGCTTACGGTGGCGGCGGTGCGGGCGATCGGGGCAGCGGAGGTGGTGGCCTACCCGGTGGCCCGGGAGGGTGCCGATGGCATGGCCGCCCGCATTGCCGCCCCCTGGATCGGGCCCCAGCAGCGGCGCTTGCCGCTGCTGTTTCCGATGGTGGCCGGCGCTGAACCGCGCCAGGCTGCCTGGCACAGCGCCGCCGCGGCCCTGGCTGCTGAGGTGGCCGCCGGCCATGCGGTGGTGTTGCTGTGTGAGGGCGACGCTTCCCTCTACGCCAGCGCCTCCTATGCCCTACTCGCCTTGGCTGAACGCCATCCGGCCTGTCCGGTGGCGGTGATTCCGGGCATCACCGCGGTGGCGGCGGCCGCCGCGGCAGCCTCCTCCCAGGGATTGCCCTGGCCCCTGGCCCTGCAGCAGGACGCCCTGCTGATCCGGCCCACCCCCGACGGCGCCGAGGAGCTGGCGGCCCTGCTGCAGCGAGCCTGCGGCGAGGGCATGGTGCTGGCCCTGCTCAAGCTTGGCCATCGCTGGGCCTGGGTGCGTCCGCTGCTGGCGGAGCGGGGGCTGCTGGCCGCCAGTCTTTTTGCCCAGCGGGTGGGCTGGCCCGACCAGCTGCTGGCGCCGGCGGCCGAGGTGCCCGCCGACGAGCAGCCCTACTTCTCCCTGCTGTTGATCCGCCAAAGCTGGCCGGCGGTGCTGCCCTGAGTTGCTGCTCTGAGTTGCGCCCCTGACCAGTCATGGCCGCCAGGGCCAGGGATGGGCAGACTTTCTGCAGAGCTTCCGTTGCGATGACCCCGATCGATTGGTTTGCCCTGCTGCATCCGGTGCTCGCGGTGTTGTTCGTCTATCCGGTGGTTGGGGCCACGGTGCGGCTGGGCCTCCTGGCGCGGGAGCGGCGCCTAGGGCTGAGCAGGCAGCCCCTCACCGTGCCCCAGGAACATGCCGACCACGGCCGCTGGCTCGCTGCCGGCGTCGTGGTGGCCGTGCTGATCGCCCTGGTGTACTCCTTCCTCAGCCGCTGGTTTGACCCCGGCACCCCCTTTGTCGGCGGACAGGGACGGTTGGCCCTGCTGGTGTTGGCGGCCCTCGGCAGCTTGCTGGCCCTGCTGGCTTTGTGGCGGGTGCGGCGGCCAGCCCTGCGGGCGAGTTTTGCCCTGCTCACCTGGGCGGGGTTGCTGGGCCTGGGCAGCCAGCCGGAGATCTGGCGGGTGTCCGATAACCCCTTCAGTGGGGCCTTCTGGAGTTCCCACTACTGGAGTGGGGCCCTGCTCACGGGCCTGCTGTTGCTGGCCATGGCCTCCCGCCCGGAAATCCAGCGTTCGCCCCGCATGCGGCGCCTGCATGTGAGTGCCAACGTGCTGGCAGCGGTGCTGCTGGCGGTGCAGGCCATTACCGGCACGCGAGACCTGCTCGAGATTCCCCTGAGCTGGCAGAAGCCGGCGATTTACGCTTGCGACTTCAACGCCCGCCGCTGTCCCCAGGCCCAGGCCAAGGCCAAGGCCCATGCCCCGGGTGCAGCTGCTGGGGCACCAGGCTTCGACGGCCGGGTCCGGGGGCGAGGGGCCGCCGCGCCAGTTGTCTGAGCAGGGCGAGCAGCGCTGGCCATTCAGGCGGAGCGAGGCGATCTGGCCAGGCGCCCGGCCGGCTGAACAGCCAGCGCCGCAACTCGACCACGCTGGCACTGGCCTCCCCAGCCCAGCTCACGCTCAGCAGTTCCCCTGCTGCGGGAAAGGGGGCCAGATCAAGGGGGGCCAGATCAAGGGGCAGAAGGGATCCTGCGCCGGCATCAAGCACCAGTCGCCAGCCCGGGCCCACCGGGCCGGGGCCGGGCAGCACCAGGTCTGCTCCCGTTTCCGCAAGGGCCGTCAGCCGACCCTTGAGTTGCTGCTGCTCTGGCCCCCACAGGCTCACGTTCACTTTGATGCCCAACCAGGGGGTGGGATCGGGGCAGGGGCGGTCCCAGCACGCACGCAGGGCCACCAGCAGACCCAGCAGATTCAGGCCTGCCCAAAGCAATCCCAGGGCAAGTTGCGGATTGGCACCCCCGGTGCCGAGGGCCAGGCCGATGGCAGCCAGGTTGAAGCCATTTAGCAGCAGGAGCAGGAGCAGGGGCCTGCCCAGCAGCGGATCGATGCCGCCCCGATGCCGTACCCGGTGTTTGGGGGTGATGCGAAAGGGCATCACCCGCCCCCAGACGCCCCGCAGCACGGTGACGGTGAGGGGAATGGCCAGAGCCCAGCCGGGTAGGTCGGCCAGGAGGGCATGGCGACTGCCGCGGTTGAGCCAGCCCACGCTCAGCAGCAGGGCCAGCCAGAGGGGCAGCAACAGGCTGAGCAGATCCATGGCGCTGTAGCGCACCGGCATCACCCCCAGCAGGCCGATACCCAGGGGCAGCAGCAGCAGGACCAGCCTGGGCAGGGTGTTGAGCCAGTGCAGCGCTCCCTCCAGGTAGGCCAGGCGCTGGCCCCAACCCAGCCCCTTCACCCGCAGGGGCCCTTGGGGCAGGCGCAGGGCCTGCAGGGTGCCGCCCGCCCAGCGCTGGCGCTGGCGCACGAAGTCGAGCATGGTTTCGGCGGCCAGGCCAGCGCTCAGCTTCTCGCCCAGGTAGCGCAGTTGCCAGCCCCGGGCCGCCAGGGCGATGCCGGTGACGAAGTCCTCCGAGATGGCCCCCTCGACAAAGCCGCCGATCTGGTCGAGGGCTGAGCGGCGCACCACAAAGCTGGTGCCGGCGCACACCACCGCGCCCCAGGCGCTGCGCACCGGCTCGATCCAGCGATAGAAGCTCTCTTCATCGGGCAGCAACCAGGGCTCCAGCTCCAGGTTGCGCAGCACCGGATCGGCGTTCATGAAGCACTGGGGGGTCTGCACCAGGGCCACGGCCGGATCCAACAGCAGGCCGATGGTGCGATCGAGGAAGTGGCGCTGGGGCACGAAGTCGGCGTCGAATACGGCCACCAGGTCGCCGCCGCCCAGGGCCAGGCCGGCGTTGAGGTTGCCGGCCTTGGCATGCAGCCGCTGGGGCCGGTGGTGGTAGCGGCAGCCATGGGCAGCGGCGAGCGCTGCCACCTCCGGTAGGCCCCCATCGTCCAATACCCAGATGGTGCGGTGTGGATAGTCGAGGCCGGTGCAGCCCAACAGGCAGCGCTCCAGCACGGGTAGGGGCTCGCCGCAGGTGGGGATCAGCACATCCACCCAGGGGCGCCAGTCACCGCTGCGCCATTGGGCCTCGGCCCGATCGGCGGCGGCACGGCCATCGTCGAAGCGGCGCCAGCCCAGCAGCAGTGGCACCAGTCCGCTGAGCAGGAGCCAGCCCTCAGCGGCCAGCAGCAGGAGGCTGAACAGGGCCGCCAGGGGCGTGGTCAGGTTGAGGCTGCCGGTGACCCGCCAGCAAAGGTATCGGACGGTCAGCAGCGCCAGCAGCACCAGCAGGCTGCGCCGCATCCACAGGGGCCTGCCCGCTTCTGGCCGGCGGCTCAGCCACAGGGGCCAGAGCAGCAGCAGCCAGGGCCAGAGCTGGATCACAGCTGCCGCTGCAGCAGCGCCAGGGCTTCGGCCGGGGTGGGGGCCCGCATCAGGGCGTGGCGCAGCTGGGGGGCGCCGGGGAAGCCGGTGCAGGTCCAGCTGAGGTGCTTGCGGGCAATCAATAGGCCGTGGTCGCCCTTGGCCGCCACCAGGGCCTGCAGCTGCTCGGCCGCCAGGGCCAGCTTCGCGGCGGGGCCGGGGGTGGGCGGGATCGGCCGGCCGCCCAGGGCCGCATCGAGTTGACCCACCAGCCAGGGGGCGCCCATGGTGCCCCGGCCCACCATCACCCCGTCTGCGCCTGTCTGGGCCAGGCAGCGCAACGCATCCTCCGGCGTATTGATGTCGCCGTTGGCGATCAGCGGAATCGTGAGCGCCCGCTTCACGGCGGCGATGGCGCCCCAGTCGGCCCTGCCTTTGAAGCCCTGCTCGCGGCTGCGGCCGTGCAGGGTGAGTAGCTGGGCGCCGGCGCTCTCCAGCTGGCGGCACCAGCTCACCGGATCGGCGTCGCTGCCGCACCAGCCCAGCCGGGTTTTCACCGTCACCGGAATCGCCACGGCCGCCGCCACGGTGTCGACGATCCGGGCGGCCAGCTCGGGATCGCGGATCAGACCGCTGCCGCCACCCTTTTTGGCGATCTTCTTTACCGGGCAACCCATGTTGATGTCGATCAGAAAGGCGCCGGCGGCCTCGGCCCGCTTGGCCGCTTCGGCCATGGCGGCGGGCCGGTAATCAAACAGCTGCACGCCGATCGGGCCGCTTTCCTCCGCCAGCTCCTCCACCTTCTGCAGCCCGAAGCCCAGCTCCAGGCTGGTGGCGTTCACCATCTCGGTGAACAGCAGGGCGTCGGGGGCCCAGCGCCGCACCAGGGCCCGGAAGATGCGATCGCTCACCCCCGCCAGGGGCGACTGCAGCACCCGGCAGCGCAGGACACGGGGGGTGCCGTTGCCAGAGAGTTGCAGGGGGACCTGCGGGGCAGAAGCGTTAATCATGGTGATCCGATTGTGATGCTCCAGGCCGATGGCTTCCGCTCAGGCCGCCCCCGCTGCCGTGCCCTACCCCCTGAGCCGCGCGCTGCTGGAAGCGGTATTGGCCGACCGCACCAGCGATCGCTTCGTGTGTGAGCTGATCTGGCCGCGCCTGGGATACGAGCAGAACGGCTCCGGCCGCTGGAGCGCGGGCCCGGCTACCGGCGCTGCCTGGCGGGAGCAGTTCCCGATCGAACCCCAGTTCATCGCCGAGCGGCCTCCTTCGGTGGCCCTCACCCGCTCAATTGCAAAAGAGCACAAGCAGCTGCTGAAGGAGCAGCTGGGTTTTGGGGGCTACAGGATCGGCGAGCTCTACCCGCGCCGCACCCGCCGGGCCACCGCCGTGAACTGGCTGTTGGCCCATTTGGCCGAGCGGGGCGAGCCGCTGCCGGATCTGGGGCCGCTGCCGCAACTGTTGGACCAGCCGGCCGATCCGGTGGCGGGCCATCCGGGTGATCTGTAGGGTCAAGGTACGACAGTTGTTGTGATACCTGCTTTGGCCTTGCCGGTCGTTGCCATTATTGGCCGCCCCAACGTGGGCAAATCCACCCTGGTGAACCGGCTCTGCCGCAGCCGCGAAGCGATCGTGCACGACCAGCCCGGCGTGACCCGCGATCGCACCTACCAGGAGGGCTTCTGGGGTGATCGCAGTTTCCGGGTGGTTGACACCGGTGGCCTGGTGTTCGACGACGACAGCGAATTCCTGCCCGAAATTCGCGAGCAGGTGGGCCTGGCCCTGGCCGAAGCGGCCGTGGCCCTGGTGATCGTCGACGGCCAGCAGGGCTGCACGGCTGCCGATCAGTCGATCGCCGAATGGCTGCGGGGCCAGGGGGTGCCCACCCTGCTGGCGGTGAACAAGTGCGAGTCGCCCGATGCGGGTCTGGCCATGGCGGCTGAGTTCTGGGGCCTGGGCCTGGGCGAGCCCTACCCGATCTCGGCCATCCATGGCGCCGGCACCGGCGACCTGCTTGACCAGGTGCTCAGCTTCCTGCCTGCCAGCGAGGAACAGGAGGCGGAGGAGCCGATCCAGCTGGCGATCATCGGCCGCCCCAACGTGGGCAAATCCAGCCTGCTCAACGCAGTCTGCGGCGAGAACCGGGCGATCGTCAGCCCGATTCGTGGCACCACCCGCGACACGATCGACACGACGATTGAGCGGGAGGGCAAAACCTGGAAACTGCTTGATACGGCGGGCATCCGCCGCCGTCGCTCGGTGAGCTACGGGCCCGAATATTTCGGCATCAACCGCAGCTTCAAGGCGATCGAGCGCTCCGATGTGTGCGTGCTGGTGATCGATGCCCTCGACGGCGTCACCGAGCAGGATCAGCGCCTGGCCGGCCGCATTGAAGAAGATGGCCGCGCCTGCGTGGTGGTGGTCAACAAGTGGGACGCCATCGAGAAGGACAGCCACACCATGCCGGCGATGGAGAAGGAACTCCGCGCCAAGCTCTATTTCCTCGACTGGGCGCCGATGCTGTTCACCTCGGCCCTCAGCGGCCAGCGGGTGCAGGCGGTCTTCCCCCTGGCCCTGCTGGCGGTGGAGCAGCACCGCCGCCGCGTCACCACCTCGGTGGTGAACGAGGTGCTCACCGAGGCGCTCAGCTGGCGCTCGCCCCCCACCAGCCGCGGAGGCCGCCAGGGGCGCCTCTATTACGGCACCCAGGTGGCGGTGCGGCCCCCCAGCTTCACGTTGTTTGTCAATGAGCCGAGGCTTTTCGGTGAAACCTATCGCCGCTATGTGGAGCGCCAGATCCGCGAGGGCCTTGGCTTTGAGGGCACACCCATCAAGCTGTTCTGGCGCGGCAAGCAGCAGCGCGATGCCGAGAAGGAGCTGGCCCGCAGCCAGACTCGTGGTCGCTGAAGCCTGGCTGTTGGGGGGGGGCGGCTGAGTGGACTTCCTGCGCCAGATCCCGATCGGCCAGTTTGCAGCTCCGGAGCTGGAGGACCAGGCCGGGGGCGGCAGCTGGCTGCGGCGGCTGGATCCCCGCCTGAAGCTGGCCTGGACCCTGGCCTTTCTGGTGACCCCGATTCTGGCCGGGCCGATCTGGCGCCTGGCCCTGGTGGGACTGCTGCTGTTGATCACCGCCCTCAGCGGCCTGAGCTGGCGGCTCTGGCGCCGCAGCGTGCCGCTGCTGCTGGCCCTGGCCCTGCTGGTGGGTGGCTTGGCGGCTTTCCTGCCGGCCGGTTCCCTGCCGCCGGGGCAGCTGCAGCGCCCACCGGCGGAGCTGCGCCTGGAGCCCGGCCCCCCCGGCAGCCAGCCGCCGGAACGCTCCGGCGCCGCCTGGGTGCTTTTCCGCCAGGGTCCCCTGGTGGTGACCCGGCGCTCGGCCGAGCTCGGCCTCAACGGAGCCACCTTGTTATTCACCCTGATTCACAGCGCCAACCTGTTGCTGCTGAGCACCTCCCCGGAGCAGCTGGTGTGGGCGATTGGCTGGGTACTGGCACCCCTGGGCCGGCTGGGCTGGCCGGTGGAGCGGCTCGGTTTCACCCTGTTGCTGGCGCTGCGTTTTCTGCCCCTGGTGCAGGAGGAACTGCAAAACCTATTGCGATCTGTTGCAACCAGGGCAGTGAATTTCAAGCGCCTGGGCTGGAAGGCCGGCCTGGGCCTGGTGCTCGCCCTCGGCGAGCGGCTGCTGGCCAACGTGCTGCTGCGCGCCGAGCAGGGGGCTGAAGCCCTGCTGGCCCGAGGGGGCTGCTGGTTGCCGCCCGATCAGCTGCCCAGGCCCCAGGGCGGTGGAGTGGTGCAGAAGCTGCTCAATGCCTCGGCGGCGGCGTGGCTGCTGGTGCTGCTGGGACTGCGCTGGAAAGTCGGTGACCTTTAATGGCCCCCAAACAACCGCATTGGTGAGCAGCGTATTGGTGAGCAGCGCATTTGCGATTCCCGAGCGCTATCTCAACCATCCCACCTTCGGGATGCTTTACCGGGTGGCTGCGGTGGCCGAGGGCAAGGACCTCTACGCCACCCTCTATGCCCAGCGCATTTTCTTTGTGGTGACTTTGCAGTCCAGGGGAGCCAGTTTTGAGGTGGTGCCCCTGATGGATGCCCGCCACTACGCCGAGCAGAATCTGGCCCGGGCCCGTCGCGATTGCCCTGAGGCCCAAGCCCATTGGCGCCAGTTGTTTGACCAAACCTTTATCTGAGCAACTCGCCTTGGTGCGCGCCAGCCTGCCCCCCGGGTGCAGGCTGTTGGCGGTGAGTAAGGGCCAGCCGGTCGCCCGGATCCGGGAGGCGGTGGCTGCGGGCCAGCGCAGTTTCGGCGAGAGCAGGCTCCAGGAGGCAGCGGCCAAGCAGGCGGAGCTTGCCGATCTCGAACCCCTCGACTGGCATTTCATCGGCCGCCTTCAGGCCAACAAGGCCCGCGCGGTGGTGCGCCAGTTCGGCACGATCCACTCCCTCGATTCCCTGGCCCTGGCCCGTCGCCTGGCCCGCATCGCGGCCGAGGAGCATCGCGCTCCGGCGGTGCTGTTTCAGGTGAAGTTCCGGCCCGATCCCGGCAAGACTGGCTTTGAACCAGCTGAGCTCCAGCAGCACTGGCCCGAGCTCAGTTGCCTGGCGCCGTTGCGATCGGTGGGCCTGATGACCATCGCCCCGCTGGGACTCAGCCCTGTTGAGCGTGGCAGCCTGTATCGCGAGTGTGCCGCCCTGGCCGGGGCCCTGGGGCTGCCGGAATGTTCGATGGGGATGAGTGGCGACTGGCAAGAGGCGGCCGCGGCGGGCAGCACCTGGGTGCGGATCGGCAGCCTTCTGTTTGGGGAGCGGCCGGTTCTGGCCAGCTGACCTGGCGGCCAATTGCAGCGGAAAGCCTTGCCGCCATTGGTGTGGGACGCTATTTATGTGAAAGCATCCTGCGAGGCCCGCTCTGTGTCGTTGTTTTCCCGCCTGCGTGCCGTTGTCTCAGGAGACGACTATCTCGACGGCGACTACGACGATGAGCTCGACTATGACGGTGGAGAGCTGCCCGAGCCCACCCCGCCCATCCGCTCAAGTCCCCTGGTTTTGAGCTCCGACTTCACCGCAGACGACCCCTTCGCGGGTACCAATGTGATCGGCATGCCGGGCCTGTCGACGGCCGGTGCAGAGCTGATGTTGATGGAGCCGCGCAGTTTTGATGAGATGCCCCGGGCAATCGAGGCCCTGCGGGAACGCAAGACCGTGATTCTCAATCTCACGATGATGGAGCCTGACCAGGCCCAGCGCTCGGTGGACTTCGTCGCTGGCGGCACCTTCGCCATCGATGGCCAGCAAGAGCGAGTGGGCGAAAGCATTTTCCTGTTTGCACCGAGCTGCGTAACGGTCACCACCGCCTCCAGCGAGGAGGCCTCCTCCCCCACCACCTTGAGCCGCGGCGTGGATAGTCCCGAGCCGGTGGCCGCACCCAGCCCGGCTTGGGGTCGCCAGGCAAGCGCCTTCTAGGCCACCCGATGGCGCCCAGCTTTGGCGTGGTGGGCCTGGGCCGCATGGCCCAGGCCCTGTTGTTTCCCCTGCTGGAGGCCGGGCTGGTTCAGCCCGGGGACGTGCGAGCTGCGGTGGCCAGTGAGGCCTCGGCTGAAATGTTGCGTCAGGCCCATGGCCTCAACGTGGCCACCGACCCCCAGGCTGCCTGGTCAGCGCCGGTGGTGCTGCTCGCGGTCAAGCCCCAGCAGCTCGAGGGGGCTGCCCAAGCTGCTGCCGCTGGCTCCGGCGGGCTGCTGATCTCGGTGTTGGCCGGGGTATCCCTGGAGCGCTTACAGCGCCTTTTCCCCGGATGGCAGTGCGTGCGGGCCGTACCCAATACCCCGGCGCTGGTGCGAGCCGGGCTCACGGGCCTGGCCTTTGCCCAGGCCGTGCCCGCTGGCCAACGCCGCTGGGTGGAGCAGCTGTTTGCCCAGGTGGGTGAGGTGTATGAGCTGCCCGAAATTCAGCTGGATGCCTTTCTGGCGCTCACTTCCTCCGGGCCGGCCTTTGTGGCGGTTGTGGCCGAGGCCTTGGCCGATGGCGCCGTAGCAGCGGGATTGCCGCGACTCCTGGCCCAGCAGTTGGCCTCGAGGACCCTCGCGGGCAGTGCGAAGTTGATGTTGGAGCGCAACCTCCATCCCGGAGAGCTCAAGGACATGGTGAGCTCTCCGGGTGGCACCACGATCGCGGGCCTGCGCCAATTGGAGCAGGCCGGCCTGCGCTCGGCCCTGATTGAGGCGGTGCTGGCCGCAGCCCAGCGCAGTCGCGAGCTGGGCTGACCCCCCAGAGCCTCCTGAGCCCCAGCCCCAGCCTCAGGGTTTTGGGGCGCCCAGTTTGGGTTCTGTGCCGGCCAGCAGTCGCTCGATGTTGCTGCGGTGGCGCCACACCACCAGCACGGTGGTGAGCAGGGCCAGGGAGAAATAGGGCCAGCGTGGCGCCAGGTTTTGGTCTGCAAACCAGCCCAGCATCAGCAGCGGCAGGGCCAGGGCGGCCACTACGCTGGCTAGGGACACGATCCGGCCGAGGCTGAGTACGGCCAGGAAGATGCCGAAACAGGCCAGGCCCACCGGCCAGGTGAGGCCCAGCAGCATGCCCAGCCCGGTGGCCACCGCCTTGCCCCCTTTCCAGCCCAGCCATACCGGCCAGATGTGGCCTGCCAGGGCCGCCAGACCGGCCAGCACCACCCCCACACCCAGGGGATCCAGCACGGCCTTGGCCAGCAGCACGGCAGCCGCGCCCTTGAGCACGTCCACCAGAAACACCGCCAGTGCCGGGCCCTTGCCGACCACCCGCAGCACGTTGGTGGCTCCGGTGGATCCCGATCCTTCGCGGCGAATATCCAGCCCAGCCAGCCAGCGCCCCGCCAGGTAGCCGCTGGGGATGGAGCCGAGCAGGTAGCCAGCGAACAGCAGGGGCAGGGTGATCAGGGTCATGGTGATGGGGGCCTGGTGATGGGGGCTATGGCGGTTCGCTCAATAGGATTCGTCACTGGCGATCTCGCCGGGACCTGCGGCGAAGGTGAGCCAAAGGGGGAACTGCAGGATTGGCACCTCAATTGTCAGTTCGCCGGCATCGATCACGATGAAAGGCAGCTCGTTTCGCTCCTCGAGACGGTCGGCCCGCTCCACCAGGGCATCGGCCCGTTCGAACAGCACGATGCCGCTGGAGGGTCCGAAATCCTCCCGCTCCAGGCCCAGGCAGTCCTGCAGACCTCGACGCCATTCGCCTAGGCGCTCGGGCTGGCTTGCCAGCACCAGGGTTTGGAAGCGTTCGCCGTAGAGCTCGCCCAGGATGGCAATGGCAGCGGCGGCCACCAGGGCGTTGCGGCTGCGGCTGCCGCAGCTGGCCTGGGCACCCCT
>NZ_JAGQCQ010000086.1:0-11565 GCF_024346275.1 Cyanobium sp. BA20m-p-22 | reverse complement strand
CCTCTGCTGCTCGTCCCAGAAGCCTCTTTGGCCCATACTAGGGATGCAATTAACTATCCAAATTATAAGCTATTGCCGCCTCAACGCAAGGGCTGATCGTATTTTTCGAGGTGCCCTTATGATGGGAAGGAAAGGGATACGCACATGGCCGCGCCGGTAATTATCTACGCCCTCGACGCTGCCGACCTTTCTCTCCTCGAACCGTGGATGGCCGAAGGCCGCCTCCCGCATATCGCCGGGCTGTGGCGGAATTCCGCCCTCCGGCGGATTGGCGGACCCGGCTACTGGGATGAGGTCGGCTCCTGGCTCACGGCTTATTCCGGCGTCCCGGCGACACAGCACGGCTACTACTCCGCCCGTCGCCTCAAACCCGGGACGTATGAACTGGAGACCGAACCTCTCGCCTCGGCCCACGCCCGCCCCTGCTGGGAGTCCAGCAAAAATCCCAACTTCCGGTCCCTCATCCTGGACCCCATCGAAGTCACACCGGGCGCCTACACCGGCGGAGCGCAGGTCCACAATCTCCTGGCCCACCAGGAAACCTATGCCGCCGGCCCGCCCTTCGCAATTCCCGATTCCGCCCGCGCGCTCGTCCGTCGAATTTGGGGGAGACGCCGCAATCCGGGTTTCAAACAATTCCACGAACCACTGGACTTCTACCAGCGGCAGCTCGCGCTCAATCTGGACTTGTCACAGCGAAGGCGCCTGCTGTTTCACGAACTGATTCGCGGAAACGAATTCGATTTACTGGTTGTTGGAATTAACCTGCACGACATCGTGCATCTGCTCTGGCCGTTCCAGCAAGGCCGCGATGATCCGCGCGACCCCCACCGCCAGCTCGCCCACGGCGTGCGAACCGTCTACGAGGAGGCCGATCGGGAGATCGGCGAAATCCAGAAACTTCTTCCGCCGGATTCAACCGAAGTGCTGCTGTCGCTATATGGGGTCAAAGACCAATACCCCACCCAGGAACTCAGTCAACGGCTCCTGGAACTGCTTGGCTACCAGGTCCCCTTCACCGGCGACGGCGTTTCCTGGAGTCCCCTCGGTGTTGCCCGCCACCTGCTGCCGGAGTCCCTGCGCTTCCAGATCAGCGCGCTCCTTCCCGATCGCCTGCAGCAATCGCTGCTCAGTAGCGGGTTCGCGCGCAGTATGGATTTCCGCCGTTCGCGGGCGTTCGTTGTGCCGACAGGCCCAGGCCTGTTCAGCTCGCACATCCGCGTGAACTTGAAAGGGCGCGAGCCAACCGGCTGCGTGGCTCCGGGGCGCGACTACGAAGAGCTGATCAATGACCTCGAACGCCAGTTCCGCGCCTTAATCGATCCGGTAACAGGCAAACCCGCCGTCGCCTCGGTCCTTCGAACCGCCAACGAGTTCATCGACGGCCCAAGCCAGCTCCTGCCCGATCTCTTCGTGCACTGGAAATCCTCCCGGCATTTCCTGCGGAGCGTCGTTCATCCCCAGGGGGAGATCACCCAGGGCCGCCCCCACTTCTTCCGCGATTCCTTCCATGGCGCGCCGGGCTTCGCCGCCTTCCGGGGGCCGGCCATCGAGCCTTCCGCCTCCAAGGACTGCTCCATTCTCGATATCGCTCCCACACTCCTACGCCTCCTTGGCGAACCACCTTCGGCCTCCCTGCCCGGCCGGGATGCCCTGGCGTCCTGACCTATGCGAATTCTCTTGGTCAGCGACTACGGAGGTCTGAACGGCGGTGCAGAGATTCAGTTTTTTGGGCTGCGCGACGGACTGCGTACCCGCGGTCATGAGACGCGCGTCCTCACCTCTACCGCCGGCAGCAAAGCCGGCGACCCTGCGGTCGACTATCTGGCCTTCGGCACAACCTCCTCCTTCCGGACCTTCCTGCAGAGTGCGAATCCCTGGGCAGCTTCGGCGTTCCGCCAGGCGCTGCGGGATTTCCGGCCGGACGTCGTTCATTTGAATCTCTTCCTCACGCAGCTCTCGCCCTTGCTGATGCGTGTACTCCAGTCCCCGGAGTTTGAATCAATCCCGTGTGTCTACTATGCCCATTGGCAGCGCGCGCTCTGTCCCATCGGCATCCGCATGCTCCCCGGCGGAGTGGCGTGCCGGGTTCCGTGGGGGCTCGACTGCTACCGGAACGGGTGCCTCCCCCTGCGCGACTGGGTACCTTTGATGCTCCAGATGCGAGCCATGAGAACCTGGTTTGGCGCCGTGGACCGGGTCGTGGCCATCAGCCATTTCGTGCGGGAGCGCCTGGAGGAAGCGTCGTTTCGGAATGTGGAGGTCATCTATGGCGGCGTCAACGACCATGGCCCCAGGCCGCCCCTGGCTGGTCCGCCACGCATCGGCTTTGCGGGCCGTCTGGTGCCGGAAAAGGGTGTGGACGTTCTGCTGCGGGCCTGTCATCTGCTCCACGGTGAGTTTCCCCATTTGCTTCTCGATGTCGTCGGCGACGGACCGGATCTGTCCACCGTGCGCGCCCTGGCACGGGAACTGGGGTTGGCGGACTGCGTCACCTTCCATGGAAAGCAATCGCAACAGGACATGGAGCAGATATTGCAGCATGCCTGGGTGCAGGCCATCCCGTCGGTTTGGGAGGAACCCTTCGGCCTCGTCGCCGTCGAGGCCGCCATGCGGGGAACAGCCGCGGTCGTAAGCAGCGCGGGCGGTCTGGCGGAAATCGTGGTCCACGGCGAAACGGGTTTGCACGCCACCATCCGCCCGGAACCACTGGCGGCGGCGCTCAAAGTATTTCTGAAGGACCCGGCCGTCGCCGAGCGGGCTGGCGCGGCCGGCCGTCGCAATGCCCTCGCGCGATTCCCTCTCGAACGCAATGTGGACCGGTTCGCCGATCTCTACGCGCGCTTGTTGCAAGCCAAGGCGGAGACGGCCTAAATGGAGCCGGAATTTTCAGTCATCATCCCCTCCTATCGCCGCCCCGCCGAACTGGTGCGCTGCCTGCGCGCGCTCGCCCTCCAGAACTTCCCGCGCGACCAGTTCGAGGTGATCGTTGCCGACGATGGAGGCGGAGGGCTGGAAAGTGTCCGCGATTTCGCGGTCCAAAGTTTCTCTCAATGTGTCTTCGTAACCCAGCCCCGCTCCGGCCCGGGCAGCGCCCGCAACCTTGGTGCCAGCCACGCGAAGGGTCGCTACTTGGCCTTCACCGATGATGATTGTGAGCCGTCTCCCGATTGGATCTCCACTCTCGCCGTCACGCTCCGTGCCCATTCGGACGCTCTGGTCGGGGGCCATACCGTGAACGCTCTTTCCGGCAATCGGTATTCCGCCGCCAGCCAGCAACTGATTGATTTTCTTTACGACGCCTTCACGGACTCGGGTCGCTTCTTCACCTCGAACAATTTCGCGATGTCGCGCAGCTTGTTTGCTTCGCTTGGCGGTTTCGATGTCACGTTTCGGCTCCCTGCTGGCGAGGATCGCGACTTCTGTTCCCGTTGGGCGGCCAACGGGCGCTTAATTTATTCGCCGGCCGCGCTGGTTTATCACTCTCACTTTCTTACGCTGTCTGGGTACTGGCGGCAACATTTTCGCTACGGGCAAGGGGCCCACCAACTGTTAAAACGGATGGGCGAGTCGGGGCGCCCGCCCATCCGTGTCCAATCGCCCGGCTTCTATTTCCGTTTGTTCGCCAGCCCCTTTAAGAGCGCTGCGGGCTCCCCGGCGCAGCGCCTTGCCATGGCGATTCTGTTAGGGCTGTCGCAGACCGCCAACGTATGCGGCTTTGCGCAGGAAGCGATCAACCAGTGGCGAAGGCGCCTCGCCCGCTCGGCATAAGCCACGCCGAAGCCGCACGGCGGTGCAGGGTCTGCCGGGGGAAAGGGGCATAGCCCGTCGGCAACTGGATGTTATTCGGCGACGGGGTACCAGGGCTTGGGATCGGCAGTGGAACCGGCAGCAGAGGGGCGTGGCGGTCATCCTCAAGCAGCGACTTGATTACCCATAAACCTCCGCGACCCTGAGATTCCTTTCTGTGAGCGGCATGCAGCAGCAGACCGCATTGGTGATCCGCTCTGTCATCCCAGCCATCGAGAATCGACGGTTGAAGCGGAAGCAGGCTCAGTCAGAGATTGCTTCTGAGCTAAAGCCATTTACGGCTGTGATCCTGACGTGAATTGGATGACCCGCTTCGTTCAAGGAGACGGCTGCAACGATGGGGATCTTGTTGTGCAGCAGCCAGGCCGTGTCGTAGTTGACGCTCAAGTGGCGGCTGAGCTCTAGTACACAGATCCCAGTTTACCGCTGCGTGGAAGCCTTATGGCTAGGGCCTGGCCGATCAGATAAAAGGCTAGAAACCATGTGGTCAGCGGTAGCCCGCTGGAGGACCTCCGCCTTGGGCTGCGCATCTGATCGAAACCGGATTCGGCGAACACCCCATGGAGGGGACGGCGAACTCCGCAGGAGAATGCCGGCAAAAGCAGCATCAAAGAGGCGGCAAAAGCAGCAGTAAGCTGTCGGCAACCACCCCATCAAGGCGCAGGGATGCCGGCGTATCGCCCCCGAATCGTCGATGCCGAGCTGCTGGATCAGCTCCAGTCCGCAGGGGCTGTCGTGATCGAGGGACCGAAGGCCTGCGGCAAGACCATGACGGCAACCCAGCAGGCGGCCTCCAGGGTGCTGTTGGACGTAGACCTCGCGGCTCGGCAGGCACTGGCCGTTGATCCAGCGCTGGTTCTGACAGGCGCCAGGCCCCTGCTGCTGGATGAATGGCAGGTAGAACCTGGGCTGTGGAATCAGGTGAGGCGGGCCGTGGATGCCGCGGATCAGCCAGGCCAGTTCCTGCTGACTGGATCGTCGGTGCCGGCCGATGACGCTGATCGCCACACCGGCGCTGGGCGGTTCTCCTTCCTGCGGATGCGTCCGATGACCCTGTTCGAAGCAGGTGTCTCCGCGGGTGGGGTGTCGCTGCAGCAGCTGTTCGCGGGTGAGGCCCCACGATCGGCCGATCCCGGCCTCACGGTGCAGGATCTCTGCGCCCTGATCAGCATCGGCGGATGGCCGGCACAACAGGGCCGGCCGGTGAAGGCGGCGCTGCGGGCCGCCCGCGACTACCTGGAACAGGTTCGGCAAGTGGACATCAGCCGGGTGGGGGAGCATCGCCGTGATCCCGTCAAGGTTGGGTATCTGCTGCGGGCCCTTGGGCGGCATTCGGCCACGGAGGCGCGCCTGGCAACTCTGGCCGCCGATGCGGTGGGTGGGGGCGCGGCACTGGATGAGCGCACCGTGTCCGACTACCTGCAGGCGCTGGAGCGGCTGATGGTGATCGAGGATCAACCCGCCTGGGCCCCCCACCTGCGCTCCAGAGCAAGGCTGCGTAAGGCACCGAAACGGCATTACGTGGATCCCTCACTGGCTGTGGCAGCGCTGGGAGCTGGCCCGGAGCGGCTGCTGGCGGATCTGGAGTTGTTGGGCCTGCTGTTCGAATCCCTGGTAATCAGGGATCTGCGGGTGTACAGCCAGCCGTTGGATGGGGAGGTGCTCCATTACCGCGATCACTACGGTGTGGAGGTGGATGCGATCGTGCAGCTGCGCGACGGCCGCTGGGGAGCGATCGAAATCAAGCTGGGCGAAGGTCAGGTGGAGCAGGCAGCCGCTGGCCTGCTTCACTTCGCCCGCCAGATCGACACAAGCCGAACCGGCCCGCCAAGTTTCCTCGCTGTGATCTGCGGCAAGGGCTATGGCTATCGACGTGATGATGGGGTTGTGGTGGTGCCGGTGGGGGCGTTCGGGCCCTGATCGCGGCCTCGGGCTTCCCAATCTCGGTGCGAAGGTTCAACTTGATGTGCTGCCGGTAGTAATCGTCAGCCTGCGGTGGCGAATCGGACAAGCTGGCGCGCTGGCCAAGCTGGGCGATCTGTTGATCATGCGTCTCCTCCTGCTCCGGTCATTGAGCCTTCGAGTTGCGCCTTTCGGCTCCATATTTTGAGTAATGCCATATTTCGAGTAAGTTTATATTTTGAGCCAACTCCACATTTTGACTCGATTCCACACTTTGAGACTGGCTTGGGTTGTGCCCCTGCTGTTGCCCTTGCTTCCCGCGGCCGGCTTGGCCCAGAGCCAGGTGCAGCTCGCCTGCAGCGGCACCCTGTTGGAGGCCCGGGGCAGCGCCGAACTCAAGCGAATCACAGCCAACCTGCGCTTTTCCCTGGCCCTGGAAGCGGAGGCTGCCAGCAGCGAGGCCGCGCTGGCCAGCCTGCAGGGGCGCCTTGCCGCGGTGCGCACCAGCTTGAAAAATCTCCAGGTGGTTGACCTGGAGGTCACCTCCCCCACCACCTGGCAGCGGCCCGCCAGTCGCCCTAGCCCTGAGCGGGTGGTGGCCAGCCTTCAGGTGTCTGGCCAGCTGGCACCGGCCAGGCTGCAGGCCCTGGTGCGGGGGGTGGGCGGGCTGCAGGGGGTTCGGCTCGCCCCGGTGGCGACCGAGGCCGATCGGCCGGGGGATAGGGCCGCCCGCGCCACCCTGCTGCGGGCCGCCTACCAGGACGCCCTGCAGCAGGGGTTGGATATAGCGGGTGCCATGGGGCTCAAGGGGGTGCTCATGCCCATTGAGGTGTTGCTGGAAGGGGGCTCCAGGCCTGGGCTAAAGATGGTGATGGTGGCGGAGGCAGCCCCTTTTGATCCGGCCGAGCTGGCTGCGCCTGTGGATCGGCTCAGTCTGCAGGTGCGCTTCTGCGCCCGTTGACATAGAAGGTGGCAACCTCGCCCAGGCCCTTGGCCTGGACCAGTCCGCGGGATTCCAGGGCAAAGGTGTCATCCAGCAATTCGGCCGTCTGGGTAGAAATCTGTACCCGCCCCGGGGTGCCGCTAGATTCCATCCGGCTCGCCACATTCACCGTATTGCCCCAGAGGTCGTAGGTGAATTTGTTTTTGCCAATCACCCCTGCCACCACCGGGCCGCTGTGGATGCCAATTCGCATGTTCAGGTCTGTTTGGTTGGCCTGGTTGAACTGCGCCATGGCTTCCAGCATGTTTACTGCCGTGGAGACCACAGCCCTGGCATGGTCGTTTCGGGCCTCCGGTAGGCCTCCCACCAGCATGTAGCAGTCGCCGATGGTCTTGATCTTTTCGAGGCCGGCATCCTCCACCAACTGGTCAAATTTGGAGAAGAGGCTATGGAGCACCTCAACTAATTGCTTGGCGGTCATGCCCTGGGAGAGCCTGGTAAAGCCCACCAGGTCGGCAAATAAGACTGAGACATTGGCGTGGCTGTCGGCGCAACGTTGTTCGCCACCCTTGAGCCGTTCTGAAATTGCAACCGGCAGAATATTGAGCAGCAGCAGCTCTGATTTTTCCTGTTCCTGAATCAGCCTGAGGTGTTGGGATTCCAGCTGTTTTCGCTGGATGATTTCCAGATCGCGCAGCCTTTTTTTCTCCAGTGATGAGGTAAGTCGTGCCCTAAGTAGCACCTGGCTGAAGGGTTTGGGCAGGTAATCCTCGGCACCCATCTCAATGCAGGCCACCACTTCGTCTATTGATTCGCCGCCAGATATCACAATTACGGGCAGGCTCCTGAGCTCCGAATTGGCCTGCATGCGAGCAAGAACGGCGAGCCCATTCATCTGGGGCATCTCCATATCCAGCAGCATCAGATCAAATTCCTCCTGCTTGAGGCGCTCCAGGGCATGCTGGCCATCGACGGCCTCCTCAATCTGCCCAATTCCCAGTTGACGCAGGGAGCGGGCAATGCCCATGCGCAGCATTTTGCTGTCGTCCACCACGAGGATGCGGGCCGCGCTGAGTAGCTCGGCGCCGGGCAGTTCAGATTCGTCCATGCCAGGGGCTCAGGGTTTGATGGTGTTTAGGGTTTCCACAATGGCCTGGGGCATGGCCTGCAGGTGGACGCTGCGGTCGACCACACCCAGTTCAACGGCGGCCCTGGGCATGCCGTAGATCACACTGCTGGCTTCGTTTTGGGCCAGGGAACAGCCGCCCGCCTCCTTGATCGATCCCAGGCCGCGGGCCCCATCTCGCCCCATCCCGGTGAGCACCACCCCCAGGGTGTGCGCTCCGGCGACGGCCGCTGCGGAGCGGAACAGCACATCCACGGCCGGCCGGCAGTGGTGAACTGGCGGGGTTTGCACCAGGCGCACCCGGTATTGATCCTGCTTGACGATCATCATGTGATAGTCCCCCGGGGCAATCAGGCAGACGCCCGGCAGCAGTGGATCATTGTCGGCTGCTTCCCGCACCTCCATGGCACTGAGGCCGTTGATGCGTTCGGCCACGGCCTTGGAAAAGTAGGCCGGGATGTGCTGCACGATGGCAATGGGCGGCAGATCGGCTGGCAGGGCAGGCAGGATGTAACGCAAGGCCTCGACGCCGCCAGTTGAGGAGCCGATCACCACCAGGCGGCGATCCATTCCCGCAGGGGCTCGGGGACGGCTGGGCAGGTTGGGCTGGAGCTTGGTTGTGGGCAGGGGTGCAAGATCCCTGCGGGCCCTGGCGGCGGCCTTGATATGAAAAGCCAGCTTGCCGGCCAGGGCGCCGATGGAGCTGCTGCCGTCGGGTTTGGCAAGCACCTCCTTGGCTCCAGCCTCCATGGCATCGAGGGCCAGCTTGGAGCCTTGCTGGGTCAGGGAGCTGATCACCACTACTGGTAGGGGGGAGTTCTCCTGCTTGAGCTGGCGGAGAAAGGTAAGGCCATCCATGCGTGGCATCTCCATGTCCAGGGTCAGCACATCGGGATGGAGTTTCGGAATTTTGTCCATGGCGATCAGGGGATCGTTGGCAACGCCGACAACCTCAATATCAGGATCCATCTGCAGGGTGTCGGTGATGGTCTTGCGAACGAGCGCAGAGTCGTCAATCACCAAGACTCGGATTTTTCTGGTCATGGGGAGTAGAGATGCAAGCGACTAAGAGCTTTTGCGGTAGACACCGCCACCAAGGGATTGGAAATCATGCTTGAAGCAGGCCAGGCTATCGCAGTGCCCGATCACCAGAAATCCGCCCGGTGTGAGCATGCGATGCAATCTGGAAACCAGCTGGGATTGGGAGTCTTGGGCAAAGTAAATGAGCACATTACGACAGAAAATAAGATGAAGTTGTGCCGGTAGGGGGTAGGTTTCCTGGAACAGATTAATTCTTTCAATTTTGACGTGGTCGAGAATTTCTGGCTTGACCCTGCATTTGCTTTCATAGATATCGCGGCCCCGCTTGAAGTAGCGCTGCAAAAACTGAGGCTGGGGTAGGTTTAGGCTCGCTTCCTGGTAAATAGCCGTTGTGGCCACTTTTATGGCTTTGCTGGAAATGTCACTGGCATATACCAGCCAGTCAGGCTTGGGTCCTGCCTGCTTGGCCAGGTGCTCACTGATGGTGATTGCCAGCGAATAGGCCTCTTCACCTGTAGAGCTAGCGGCAGACCAGGCTAATAATTTGCTGGCAGCACCCGGGCATTCTGCCAAAATTTGATCTAGTATTTCGGAGCTAAGCCGATCAAAGTGCTGCAGTTCACGGAAAAACTGGGTGTGGTTGATGGCAACAAGGTCGATAAGGGTATGGATCTCCGCATTATTCTGGCTTTGGCTGATATAGCGATAATACTCGTCCCAGGATTTTAGGCCTAGTTGCAGCAGCCTGGACTTGAGGCGGCTGGTTAGCATTGTTTGCTTGTTGTCGCCCAGCTTGATGGAGCTATGCTTGTGAACCAGTTCACGGATGCCCTGGTAGACGGAGTTAGATATGGGCTGCTCAGATGGCCCCTGCCTTGCTGTGCTGCTAACAACCATCAGTAGTTGCTAAAATGCTCATCTAAATTTGATTCTGGCCGATCTTGCTGGCCGGATGGGTCCGGTTTTGCCGAGCTATTTTTGCCATCCAGCTCACTGGCCAGCTCATTTGAGGAACCATCTATCACCGCACGCAGCGCTCCAGCGGTTTGTTGCTGCATCGATGCTTGCTGGCGCATTTCTTCGGCTGCGCTGGCGATTTGCTCTGTATTGATGGCGCTGGATTGGGCCACTTTGCTCATTTCCTGAATGGCAATAGTGACTTGCTCAATGCCTTGCGCTTGCTCTTTGGTTGCCAGGGCAATTTCGGAAACAAGGTTATGTGTTTCCTGAACTTTACTGCCAATTCGGCTGAATGATTCTCCGACTCCAGTCAAGCATTGGGCCCCTTGGCGACTGCTTTTGATCGAGGCCTCGATCTTGGTTTCTGATTCGTTGGCTGCGGCCGCACTGCGCTGGGCCAGGGAGCGTACCTCCTCGGCAACTACCGCAAAGCCTGCACCGGCTTCCCCAGCCCTGGCCGCTTCTACGGCAGCATTGAGGGCAAGAATGTTTGTTTGAAAGGCGATCTCATCAATGCTTTTAACAATTTTGACAACCTCATTGCTTGAGCGCTCTATCGCGGCCATGGCTTCGGTCATCTCCTTCATGCTGGCCATGCCTTCGCTGGCACTTACCTGGGATTCGCTGGCTAAAGTTCTAGCGTGATCAGCATTGCGGGCTGAGGAGTGGATCATGCTTGACATCTCCTCCAGGGAGGCACTGGTTTCTTCAATGGCACTGGCCTGCTCACTTGCGCCCTGGGCCAGCTGATTACTGGAGTCGGCAATCTGATTGGAAACTTGGAGAAAGCGCCCTGAGCCCTTGCCAAGATCAGTGACAATCCTATCTAAGGGGCTGGCAAAATCCCTTTGCATGATGTAAAGAACTACATAGGCTGTTGCCAGCAGTAGAAGTGTGATCAGCAGCAGTATTTGGTTTGCCCGCTGGGCGCTGGCGGCGGCTTCCTGCTCGCTCTTAATTATTTCCAGGTTAGAAATGTTAACCAGCTTATCATTTATTTGACTGTGCTCATAGAACAGTTTGTCCAGCTCCTTAAATACCGCCAAAGCGGTCTGCCTGTTGCCTGAAGTCAGCGCAGGCAACAAGCTTGAGCCGACCAAGTTTATGTAGTTGCTGGCCAGGGCATTTGAATCCTTGGTTAGCAAAAATCTCTCTTCTTCGGTGATATACTTATTGGCACCCCAATATCTTAGCCTCTCTTCATAGGCTTGCTGAAGCCTTGGCAGGGCACTGCTAAGCCTTGATATATTCGCCGAGCTGGCCACCGCCTTCCCATTGGCGATGTTGGTAGCATCCAGCATGGCCCGGGTAACGTAATAATGCAGCTCGATAATGAAGTTTGGTGGCGGCAGTATGTCGGCTATCAAATCCTTGCTGGCAACAATTTTTTCATAGGCAGGGCTGTTGATCGAGATCGTTCTGCTGAGAATGGTGCTAGCTATTAATTCGCCAACTAATGCGACTGTGACCAGGGCAGCATTGGCCCGAATTAGAACTTTTAGATTGAGCTTCATTGGTCTTGCTCCGGTGCCAGGGCGGTAGTGGTTTGGAGGTTGCCGGCATCTTTGAGAAGTTCAGCGACACTAAGAATTGCTAGAACGGAATCTTTGTATTTGGCCATCGCTTGAATGAATTTGCCGTCAACCGTGTCGCAAAAGTCTGGTACGGGTTCGATGGCGCTTTGTTCAATGAATACCACTTCGTCAACCAGGTCAACCTGCAGTCCGACTAATTGGTCAGGACTTGCGGCGGTATGGTGGTGTACAACGATGATGCAGGCCCT
>NZ_JAGQCQ010000085.1:0-11584 GCF_024346275.1 Cyanobium sp. BA20m-p-22 | reverse complement strand
AGGAATCATCTATAGCAATTGAAAGCGGTCTCCTTACTTACAAAGCAATATTCCCATACCGAAAAATTGCTGACAGCGAGCAATACGCAGATTGCATTTCTATTATTGCGTTTTCTTCTAGGGGTTCAGACGGTGTACTGCAATACGCAGTACACTATAAGATTGTCAAACATGCATATAAGGGCGACGGACATCCAGATGTGACACAAATACTGGCACTTTCAGAAGACTCTGCGAGCACAATTGTCTTTAATGCCAGCGATTATATGAAGTTTATCCGCCTAATAGGTCATGCATCGTTCCTGCTAAATAACGGACTTATCGCCATGAGGCAATCGATTGAGGAATCACTTTTAGATGAAACAATCTGGCAATAAACCAAGGTAATATTATTTCACTTTTTGCGTATTTTGCGTATTATGTTAGACGCCAAGTTTAAAATAGTAACTGGCATCACTACCAGAGCAAGCAGAACCAGGCGGATGCCTATCGGGTTGCTCAGCGTCGTGCTGAGTCAACAAAGAAGCGCCACCGCTTGGTGGATGGCGATGGGCACTTGATTGATTTAATTGATTAAGCAGTAGAACTGCTAAGGATTGCTGTGTAGATAAAACGCTTCAACAGCGTCTCGTCGTTGAGTTTCCACTTGTAGTCGTCAGGAAGTTTGCCTTGACCTACTTTGTGCCGCCATCAACACCGAGTTCCCGAATCAGTTCTCCCAGGCACTCAATGCCCACTTTGGCGACTTAATTGAATGAAGTAGTTAAAAACTAGTTATTTCATCCACTTTTCGCAACATCTAAGGATATACATTCCATTCGGCGTGGTATTTATTACTTTACAACCCCATTCTCTCTTGTAAGAGTCCTTGTCCCAGCACCTCCCCTCCGCCGATGCTTCACGAGTAGTCATAGAGAAAACCGTCGCAAATGATAATAGCGCGAGCAGCACAGACGAGAACTTCATAATTAAAAAATAAAAACTAAGGTTAGCACAGGTTGTCAAGTGTTTCAGTTGCTCAAAGGCAAGTCAGAGCGTTGCTGCCCACCGCTCAGTTTCGAACAGGTGATGGATGCGATTGCGGTTGAGGTGGCAGTAGTACGTCTTCAGGTGGAGGTAGGATTACCATTGGTAAAAATCGGTGTAAGGAGATCGGGTCTTGGGACAAGGCACAGGTGCTCCTTAAGCAAGGACACACCTACCTTGACCGTGATGGCGATGGAAAAGCATTTGAGGCACTTAGATGACCAACAACATCGAATGGCAAGATCAAAACGGCAACTGGCATCACTACCGAACCAAGCAGAATCAGGCGGATGCCTATCGGGTTGCTCAGCGTCGTGCTGAATCAACAAAAAAGCGCCATCGCCTTGTGGATGGAGATGGGCGCTTGTTAGATGTGATAGATTTTTAACGTTTAGTTTGAAGGATTTCTGTGTAGATAAAACGCTTCAGCATTGCCTTGGTTACGTGTTTCCATTTACAATCGCTGGGAGACGTTGCCATTGGAAATGAACGAGTGCCAGACGGATAGTTGCCTTTGATTTTGAGGTGACCGTTGTTAATGACAGTCACCTCTCCATCAATAGTGTATGGGCGAAGGGTATTAACTACTTCCGAGAGAAATCGCTTGACTTCTTTGTTCAGGGTGGGAAAGTAATCAGATATTATCCGATTACTTCGGTTTTATCTCAAAGGCAAAGCGCAAGCAAGGCGGGAAGATCGTTTTGATGCTTACTAAGTTGTTCGTGAAGACGCATACGGGCGATATACTCCTCTTCAAGGGCACAACGCTGCTGCTCTACACGCTGATGCCAGGCATCTTCATCTTCTCCTTTCTGACGAGATAACGAAGGACTGCCAGTACAGTTGACTGCCGCAGATTCATAGCGGTTGTCAAAGATTACTTGATGATTCGTAACTTCACTGTCGACAGACTTCTGATTCACTTCATCCCAATCTTGATGAAGTTCACTCAACCAGTTCTCATTGTAGATCTGAAGATTCTCGTAATCAGGAATAATGCCAGGCAACTTACTCTCACTCGATGGTGAAAAACCAGGGGTAAACAGAAGCGGGAGTTCCTCCAGGGAATCTTTAACTTCTGCCAGGGTAAGGTGGGGGCGACGAACCCACTTTATATCTGAGATAACATTATAGGTCAGATGATAGTATTCAGTTTGTGGATCGTAAAATTTACCATTGCTATGGTGAGGATGTTTGGTTAGTGCAGTCATAATAAATACCTCTAGGGGTGAATGTTTATATGCTCAGTTGAGCGGGGGTGCGAGGGAGCATCCAAGTGCTTCCTCAGATTTTCACAAGAGAATCTTTAGAAACTCTCTTTCTCGTAGCAGTTCAAGGCGACAATCTCAACTCCTGCGTCAATCAATAGTTGATGAATGATGTCTTCAGGATCGCCATTATGAGATGCCACAATAAGGTCAACATTGTATTCAGTTGTATCCATAGATGCCTCCAGGGCGTAGGTGTGTTTGCGCTCTAAGAACGAGCAGGTATAGGGATTTCTAGCGGTTTATCGCCGAACAAGACCACGAATCTCCCTTTGCTTGATTGCTGGAGTCTGCGGAAGGATTTCCAGTCAGATCATTGCCTTTGATTTTGAGGTGACCGCAATTTTTAGTCGCAATCACCTCTCTATCAAAGCAAACAGATGAGAAGATAACTCAGTGGAAATAGATGTACATTAAATCATTAACTCATTCTTCTTCGTCATTCTCTTCGTCGAACTCCTCGCCATCCCAATTGCCAGTATCTAAAAGAGCGACGCCTGCTTTCTCAGAAGCATGGCGAACAGCATCGGAAAGGACGCCAGGAGTAAACATAAATTGAATGGTCTCACCAATGGCAGAAAACCATACATTCTCAAAGTAGTTGTAGAACTCTTCGTAGAACTGGTCGCCATACTGAGAGCGCAACTCAGACTCGTTGTCAAATTCAATCTTATTCTGGTAATCAAAATGCTCATCCATAGATGAAGCAAGAGCAGAAATAGTGGTCAATTGAGGCGAAATAAGTGAGGTCATGATGTGAAGTTGTAGCAGATGTGAATAACGCTCGTCCGAGCAGGTTGCGTATTGGTTATTTCGGCGGTCGCTCACCGACAAGACAGCGGATCTCCCTTTGCTTGATTGCTGGAGTCTGCGGTCGCTTGTGAGGTAAGTATATGACGGTTATGCAGTCCTGTCAACCCCTTTTTGAAAATTGGTTGAGACTCTTGATTTTGCAGGGGTTCTCGGGGGCACCCCTTCTCCAGAATTGGATTCTTGCCTGTCTCGCTCCTTCCAATGCTGAGATTCGTCCACCTCAACCCCTTCTACACGTAAGTGCGAGAGGGTCACGCGCCGCAAGAAGACCCGCCAAATCAAGGGAACCCAAGTTGATCCCAATGAGGTCGCAAAGCGTCGTGCTGAATCAACAAAAAAGCGCCATCGCCTGGTGGAAGACGAAAGGCGCTTGCTTGAATTGATTGGGTGTTAAATCAAAGATCTGGATATGTAACACACCACTTGCTCTCACCAGCATTCACTCTGGTGTACGGGAAATTACAAGTCTGAGTTGATTTTTCTCCCAGATATCTAATGTCTTTGAAATCTGGTGCTGCCTGGCACACTTTTCCGTTTCCAGCGGGCAGGTAAGACCCGGGGCAGTTGACCCGACTTCCTACGCCAACAGTAGTAGCGGCAACAGCGGACAGGGCATACCCCAAAAAGGGACCTGCACCTAGGATTGGCAGGGAAATCAAGGCAATAGAACGCAAGGTCATCGAAAGCGAGTATCCGGCAAAATATGCATAAATTGCATGATGCAGGAATCTGATGTGTTAATGCTACTATATCTGAAAGCATTCACATCGATGCGCCTAGTCCAAAGTGCCCTTGCGTTTGCCACCCTGCTTTCCGCAGCAGCACCC
The DNA here is from genome assembly GCF_024346275.1 of Cyanobium sp. BA20m-p-22. NCBI lineage: Bacteria > Bacillati > Cyanobacteriota > Cyanophyceae > Synechococcales > Prochlorococcaceae > Cyanobium > Cyanobium sp. BA20m-p-22. Next base: position 7,650 of record NZ_JAGQCQ010000085.1, on the reverse strand, counting down.
TCAATTGCCTTTGAAATTAGTCCCAAGAATTACGGCGATAATCTTAAAGAGGAACTCGGTCTCTGCACACCAACTCGGACTGAGGAGTATATTCAATATCAAGAAGAGAAACTTCCTCGTCAGTTCCCAGGGGTTGAAGTATTTACTATTACCGAGGACTGGCGCTCCCAGGATCTTGAAAGCACAAACTTCCCACTCTCAAAACCAGTAATACTAAAAAATCCAGTTACGGGTCAAACCATTGGTGTATTCGATCGCAACTATAACAAGGCATTTCGGGTAGCATCTTTCTTCGGTCGCAATGGCATTCGAGTTCGCCTCGAAACCGTTAAAGAAGGGGCATTCGGGCGAAGAATGACAACGGGGAGTGATTCAATCCAGACATTTGGAATTAAGAACAAAGATGGTTATGTTGTCGTAAATGGTTGCGACGGTGTCTTCGCAGTTAACAAACAGATTGCTGATGCACTTGCCAATTATGAGTTGGTGAATGGCAAAGCATTTGTGCTTCTTTCCAATGATGGTTCAACCGGTCTTCGTATCAGCGAGATTGGACCTGAAACGGTGAAAGCGTGGAAAACAATTTATTCAGACTGGAATCCCGCTACGGATGGTCGAAAGAAGCAGGCAATTAACTGACTCACGCCTTAGGCAGACAAGGTCTCATCTGAGAGACCTTTTTAATCAATATCGTGGTAGTTGCCCTGTGGGTCTGTATATCCTCTAAATCTGCGACCCTTTGATGGGTTATAGCGTTTGGCGTAATCCACTCTGCCGCTCTGCCCAGAAGTGTTGGTGAAGGTTTTGCCGTCTTTACTCACCCCGAACTGCTTCTTGGGCGCTGCTGCCGTTGAACCACCAGACCCACCAGTGCTCTGGGTTCCGCGCTCCGCCTTGAAGCGCACCTGATCCCACTTCAACCCGTGGGATTTCCTCAGTTCGTTCGCTCTGCTCTTTGCCGCCTCAAACCCTTGAATGCCTCGTGCCAGCACCGCGTTGGTATCTGTTCTATAGACGTAGAAGGAATGCTCCTCCTCTAACTCCTCAGTTTCCTCAGCAGTTAAAAGCGCACTGGGGATTGGTGGCATCTCCTGTGCTTCTCCTTTTTTCTTGTGATGCTTTTTGATTACCAGCAACACCCGCTTTGCTGTTTCCTGCTGCTGGAGGTAATGACTGATCTGCTCCTCTAATAGGATCACAACGAACCCCCTGAGCGCCCTTTAGGTGTTTTGGCGTATTCCTCACGAATCTGACCAGGTAGCGCCCCTCCGAGTGGTGTAACTCAGGAGGTCCTGTGACCCTTTCCGGAGGGTGAACAGGAGCAGTCAGAGGATGACTGCTTGGAAGCTGATTGCGCAGCCCCGTTCATCCACTATGAACCCTGATCGCTGAATTGGCAACTCAGCGATCGATGTGTTCTGTGTAGATCGAGGGAGGAGCTGTTGCGCTTCAGCTGGTCCTTGCTGCCGGCTGGGCAGACGGATCTCCATCGGTGAGCTCCAGCGGCTCTTCTGGCTCCGGGATCTTGGCCATGGTGGCTTCGGAGAAGAAGCGGCGGCGCTCCAGCTGCCATTCCTCCTGCTGCTCCAGCAGCTGGCTGCCCACCAACCGCACGATCGCAGCATCGTTGGGGAAGATGCCGACGACGTTGGTGCGGCGTTTGATCTCCTTATTCAGCCGCTCAAGCGGGTTGGTGCTCCAGATCTTGCGCCAGTGCTCCTGGGGGAAGTGCAGGAATGCCAGCACGTCGTCGCGGGCGGCGTCCATCACGGGCACGGCTGCTGGGAACTGCTTGCGGAGCATCTCGGTGACCCGCTGCCAGTGCCCACGCACCTGATCAGGGGCCTGGATCACAAACACAGCCTTCATGGCCGCTGCCACCATGTCCTGGCCGGCTTTCGGCACATGGCTGAGCAGGTTGCGCAGGAAGTGCACCCGGCACCTCTGCCAGCTACTGCCCTGGAACATGCGCCTGATCGCCGCCGTCAGCCCCAGGTGGGCATCGGAGATCACAAGCCGGGTGCCAGTCAGGCCACGCTCCTTGAGGGAGCCGAGGAACTGCCGCCAGAAGCCCTCTGCCTCGCTGTCACCCACGGCGATGCCGAGCACTTCTCGGTAGCCGAGGGCATTGATGCCGATCGCTACCACCACGGCCCGTGAAACCACCTGCATGTTCTGCCCCAGACGGCCGTGGAGGTAGGTGGCATCGAGGAAGACGTACGGGTAGAGGGCATGGTCCAACGGCCGGCCCAGAAAGGCTTTCACCTGCTCGTCGAGCCCCTGGCAGATGCGGCTCACCTCCGATTTGGAGATGCCGCTGGCGCCGCCCAAGGCCTCCACCAAGGCATCGACCTTGCGGGTGGAGATGCCGCCGGTGTAGGCCTCCATCACCACGGCATAGAGGGCCTTGTCCACCCGGCGGCGAGGCTCGAGCCAATCGGGAAAGAAGCTGCCCTGCCTCAGTTTTGGGATGGCCAGGCTGATGTCGCCTACCTGGGTGGTGAGCAGACGCTGGCGGTAGCCGTTGCGGTGAGTGGACCGCTCATCAGGGCAGCGTTCATGGCGCGTGGCTCCAATGGCAGCGGAAACCTCGGCCTCCAGCAGATCCTGGAAGCCCCGGCGCACGATTTCAGGAATCAGGGCGCCAGCGGTGGTGCCCTCCATGAGCTGGGCCAGCTCGGAGGCGCCACTATGGGTAAGGGTCATGGTCTGTGTTCGGTTTGGTGGTAGTTCTCCGAACAGGGTCACAGACCGGCCCACCCATTGCCACAGCTGATGTCTGAGGGAGGTGAACCGTCAGCCCCGGCTACGCCGGGGCTGATCCCCCTGAGTTACACCACTCCATGGGACGCCGCTCCTGCGTTCGTGACCCACGTTTTGCGGAGTGGCTGGATCAGGAGCCCGATCGAGTGGCATCGCTGTTGAGCATGCAGCACAAAACAATCCTGGCGGCCCACGATTTACCTACCGAGTACTTCTGCTGGCGCCTATGCCAGCTCAGTGAGCGCGAACAGCTGCGCCTTCTCATGCACCCTGCGGTGCCCAAGAAGGCCCTTGATCAGTTGGTGCGCTATGACCCCGAGCATGACCGGCTGATCTGTCAGCTGGCGGAGAAGAGACAGGGCGATTTAGCAGATCTAGTTGCCAGCAGTGCGGCTTCCCACCTCCAACAGAGCAGCCCTGAGCTGCTGCGCTGCTCCAGAGCTGAACTTGAGAAGGGTGGCTGGGAAGATTTAAGCCCCCACGAGATCGCTTTTTTCGTGATGGGCTTCTATAAAACCGCCGATGTGAACCTGCTCAACACCATGGAGCTGCTTCAGTTACTGCTGCATCCCGGCGCTTCGCATCAGTTACGTTGTCATCTCGCCCAGGAGCTCGACAAACGTAGCGATGAGTGGGACAGCCTGGGGAACTACCATCACCCTGGCTACATCCTAAGAAATGCATGCAATCCTTGTATCTTTGTTCATGGCCAGGAGCATGAACTTAATTGCCTCATGACTGCTGGGCAGTTACTTGGAATTGAAGGTATTTCGGACAAACTTCGTGACTGGTTCATCGCACTGGTTAGTGAATTTGCGGCGGAGAGCTTTGTCGATAGCAATAAACATGAATGGCTGATCGTCCACATGAAAACGTGGCCTGCCGTTCTCTCTGCCAAGGACACAAGGAAGTTGGTCTCCAGTCGCAACTTCGGGAAGCGCTTGGTGGCCGTCTGTTTTGGCGACCTCACCGAGGCACAGATGGAGCGCCTTGCTAGCGATTCACGAGACGAGATCCGCTTCGCCTTGGCCCTGCTGCGAACCTGCACAGCGACAGTTTTGGAGAAACTCTCGACAGGGCCAAATTCTCTAGTAAATAAAGCTGCCCTACAGAATGCGAATTGCCCACCATCGACGCTCAGATCAGCCAAAGGGCGTTCACCACTTCGCAACCCAAATCTTCCAGAGCAAACTGCGAGGCATCTACTCAATGGGCCAGCACGGAAGGATCATCTAAAGCATGCAGCAGAAATCCTCTGTTGGACACCAGCACTAATGAAGGAGGTCATAGATTCCCTTGAAAAGGAACAACTAGAATCTTTTGTATCTGCTATTTGTGACGGATACTGGACGAGGCCTAACTCTTTCACAGAGCGCCCGTATTCACCCGAGCTGCTGAGTTGGATGGCTTTGCTTTCAGTTCAGCCCAAAAGTGCTGTAAACAAGTTGCGGAAACTGGCAGCGGCGCATCCAAAAACACCAATGTCTGCGCTGGAACAGCTAGCCAGGGATCCTTCCAGAGATATTGCATATTCTATCGCCGGCAATCCTGCCTGCTCAACGGATTTGCATCGAACAATCAGGGAACTAGGAATCACAGGCGACCCTAGTGCTGTAGTGAGCAGTCCCAACTATCCGGTTGACTGGCTGGCTAGCCACGCCAGCGATCCGGATCCGGACCTGAGGGCCACGATGTCACGTCACCCTAATTGCCCCCTGCATCTGTTGATTAAGCTGCTTTCTGATAACACAAAGACGTCCAAGTACGGACCCTTCAAACACCGCACTGTTGCGGAAGTAGCCGCGACAAGCCCCGCACTCACCACCGTCAAAGATCCCAGAAGCTTCGAGAACGCGGCCCTTGCTTTGCTTCGCTCAACGAAACCCTCCTCCCGTGCCCGGCGCTTATCTCTGCGCAGCTCCCACTGCCCGCCGCAGCTACTCAGCCGATGCGCCTCGAGCCTGGACTGGCGAGAACGCCATGCCGTGGCCAGTCACCCAAGCACGCCAATGCGTCAGATCAAGACCCTGCTTCAAGACGCAAATCAACACGTAGCTCAAGCTGCGACGAAACGTGCCACTGAGAAGACATTGCACCCGCGTAACCCATGACTTTTAAACCCTCCGAACTCACCGCCTACCTGCAGCAACTGGTGGCCCAAAACCTGCCGATAAGCACGATGATCTGGGGCCCGCCGGGAATCGGCAAATCGAGCATCGTGGCTCAGGTTGCGCAGCGTGCGGAGCTGGACTTCATCGATGTGCGGCTCAGCCAACTCGCGCCCACCGATCTGCGTGGGCTACCGGTGGCGGTTCCGCCCAAAAAGGGCGAGAGCCTAGGCACTTCCACCTGGTATCCACCAGAGTTCTTGCCTCGTGAGGGCAAGGGAATCCTGTTCCTTGATGAGCTGAACATGGCACCACCGGCCATGCAGGGGGTGGCGCAGCAGCTGATCCTCGATCGCCAGGTCGGCAGTTATCGGGTGCCAGAATGTTGGTTCATCTGGGCCGCAGGCAACCGCAAAGAAGACCGCGCTTCAGTATTCGAGATGCCAGCGCCGCTGGCCAATCGCTTCCTGCATCTGAGCGTTGGCCCCGATTTCGACAGCTTCAAGGCCTATGCGCTCGAGCGCCGCCTGCACGAACAGGTGCTCGCCTTCCTGGCCTTCCGGCCCACCCTGCTGCACAAGCTCAACGCCAAGGAGCCCAGCTGGCCGTCACCGCGCAGCTGGGAGATGGCCAGCCAGCTGCATCAGGCCGGCCTGGCGGTGGATGCGGCCGTTGGTGAAGCGGCGGCTTCTGAATTCCGCGCCTACCTGAAGGTGTATGACAAGCTGCCGGATCTCGATCGCATCCTCGGCGGTAAGGGCAGCAAGCTCAAATTCCCGGAGGAACCCTCGGGCCGGTGGGCCACGGCGATCGGGCTGACGATGCGCGCCGGCAGCGCCGAGCAAGGCCTTGCTGGCTTCCAGTGGCTGGTGGAGAAAGCCACTGCCGAATGGGTGCAGCTGTACGCCAGCGACCTGATCGGGCAGATGCGCCGCTCCAATCAACTCGGTGCTCTGGCCAAGATGGTGGCTGCAGAGCCTGCTCTGCAGCAGTTCCTCAAGGACTACCGGGAGCTGCTTGGGTTGTGAGCAAGGCATGCAATTCTCGTAGTCCTGCCGAGCTCGACGCGCTGATCAGCGCCACACGGCTGCGACTGCGGATGCATGCCCCCTTCTTCGCGGCCTTGGCGATGTTTGCCGAGGTGCGCTTCACCGACGCGGTAGAGATGGCGGCCACCGATGGCTGCACTCTCTGGTTCCATCCCAACCTGTATGGCAATCTCCCGGCGGAGCAGCGGGATGCGGTTTTCCTGCATGAACTGCTGCATGCGGCCCTTCTGCATCCGCTACGGCGCGGCATGCGAGAACCTGGGGCGTTCAACATCGCCGCCGACATCGTCGTCAATGGCATGGTGGCCTCCGAAAAGCACTTGCAGTTACCTGCAGGGGCAATTCGTGATCCGAAGCTCGAGCACCTCAGCGTCGAAGAGATTTACGAAATGCTGCAGAAACGGAAGCCATCCCAACGACCAGACCTGCCGCTGGCTGATCTGCTGAATCCCGGCTCCATCAGCACCCCTGCCGATGGGGACGTTGGCCACCCCGCAGGTAAGCAACCAAACCACAATTCTGGCCGCCGTGCCAATTCAGGTGAAGACGCCGGATCGGGAGAGCAGGAAATGCAAGGCATGCACCATCGCCAGGAACTGGAGGCCCACTGGAAGCAGGCGATCCAGCAGGCCCGCCTGCTGGCCCAGAGCCAGGGCAAGGGGGAGTTACCGGCATGCCTGCAACGCCACCTCGATGAGATCGCCGATCCACAACTCGATTGGCGCAGCCAGCTGTGGCGCTATCTGGTACACACCCCCAATGACTACAGCGGCTTCGATCGACGCTTCATCCACCAAGGGTTGTATCTGGATCACCTGGAAGGCGAGAGCGTGGAGGTGTACTGCTGCATCGACACCAGCGGTTCGGTAGGAGAAGAGGAGCTGAGTTTGTTCCTCGGCGAAGTGCAAGGGATCCTTTCGGCTTACCCGATGCTGCGCTGCTGGTTGTTTTATGCCGATGCCAGTTGCTATGGCCCCTACGAGCTGGAGGTGGATAGCAGCATTCCTGCCCCAGAAGGCGGTGGCGGCACCGACTTCCGTCCTTTCTTCAAGAAGGTCGCCAAGCACTGGAGCCGCGAAATGCAGGCGGTTTGCGTCTATCTCACCGATGGCTACGGAGATTTTCCCAAGCAGGAACCGGAACTGCCGACTTTATGGGTGGTCGTACCTGGGGGATTGGAAGATGGAGAGTTTCCCTGGGGAGAGGTGGTGCGGTTGCGGTGATCAAATCACATGATTCAGATCAGTTTGCGTAGCTTGATCAAGTAGGGAACCAGGATCTCCAATTCAGTAGGAAACTGCTTTGTATTCCTGCTGATTTCAATTTGCAGCAAAGGGCCCGCATCGCCTGGGTATTGATCCCAGTGGGAAGCCTCTGGATCAACCTGGCTTTCTGGTTCGGATGGATCCCATTCAGCACCGCAACCGGCAGCGACATAAGCGTCAGTCGATAGTTCAATAATCACAGTTCCATTGCCATAGCTTCCATTGATCTTATCAGAATCAATCCACTGATCCTCAAGATCATCGACAAGCTTTTTCGACACCCATTCTGGGTAATCCTTGCCTGGACCAAGGGCTAGCTTGCCCTTTGCTGCAATACCTATCTTCTCTGCCTGGTCACGGGAGAGATAATGAATCCAGCAAAAACTACTATTTTCAATGTCGCTATCGCAGCGCTGAGGGTAGTCCTCGTTGAGCCTTTGCCACCCCTGCTCATGATAAGTGTCT
>NZ_JAGQCQ010000084.1:0-11596 GCF_024346275.1 Cyanobium sp. BA20m-p-22 | reverse complement strand
ATCACTTCGCAAACCACGACTTCGCACTTTGGCTCGCAGTGGGCACCCCAACAGGCAACGATTGCAATCGCTTTGCTGCTGTAATACCGAAGCAATTGATCATTTTTTGGTCCAACTGGATTGCTTGCTGCTTTCATGTCGCGTGGATCAGTTGCACGAAAGGCATACGCATTGAGCATATATATCCCCTCGAATCCCCAGTCTTTCGCAAAATTTATGCAACGTCGAATGGTTGGGTCGTTGATTGATTCATCTGCGTATGATGGATTCAGTCCAACGAATGCGACCATCTCGCAACTTAGTCCAGTATTCCATCGACGCCACAATGCATACCGCCACGTCCGGCAAACCGAAAAGGCAGCACCATTAGTCCAATCATCGCGAACGTCGAACGAATGATTGACCAAGAGTCCTGCTCGCGTATATTCTAACATGGCTACTTTCGTTTTATGAACTCGGGAAAAATAAAGCCTTAGCTGGCATCAAAGCCCTGCTTACAAAAGCCTACTTCTGGTCTCCAAGGCGCCCATCGTGCCTGCATGTTCTTATAAGGCCACGCCAATTAGCAGCAATTCACTCACCTTGCAACTCACCCCACCATGGGGTGCACCAGAGCCGCAGCGGCAAGCAATTCCGCGCCAAGGGCGGCCCTCCCAGCACCATCACCCCCCCGGTGATTAGGTTTACCCTGTGCACTTATGACCCCGGTGGGCCAGACCAGGCGATCGGATTCCCCCAGCACGCTGCTCGCCCCGATCGAAGCCTGGTTTGAGCGTCAGGGCTGGACGCCTCTGCCGTTCCAACGCCAGTGCTGGCGGGCCTACTTGGCCGGCGAGAGCGGCCTGATCCAGGTGCCCACCGGCTCGGGCAAAACCTATGCCGCCGTGATGGGTCCAATTGCCGACTTCCTGGCCGAGCCCAGCCCCGGCCTGCGCCTGCTCTACCTCACCCCCCTGCGGGCCCTGAGCCGGGATCTGGCCCTGGCGATCCAGCAGCCGATCGCGGCGATGGGTTGGCCCCTACGGGTGGCCATCCGCAATGGCGACACTTCCAGCTACGAGCGCGGCAAGCAGCTGCGCAGCCCGCCCGAGATCCTGATCACCACGCCGGAATCGCTCAGCCTGCTGCTCGCCAACCCCAAGGCCCCTGCCCTATTTGCCGGCCTTCGGACGGTGGTGATCGATGAGTGGCACGAGTTGCTGGGCAGCAAGCGGGGCAGCCAAACCGAGCTCTGCTTGAGCTGGCTGCGCAGCCAGCGGCCGGCCCTGCGCACCTGGGCGATCAGCGCCACGATTGGCAATCTCGACGAGGCGGCCCGTAGCGCCGTCGGTACGGGTGCCGCAGGTGCCCCAGCCAGCGAACCCCGCCTAATCACCGCACCGATTGCCCGGGCAACGGAGATCCGTAGCCTCCTGCCCGAGTCGATCGATGGCTTTCCCTGGGCCGGCCACCTCGGGCTGCGGCGCCATGAGGATCTGGTGGCGGCCCTGGAGCCGGGCGTCTCCACCCTGCTGTTCACCAACACCCGCAACCAGGCCGAGCGCTGGCACCAGTGCCTCCGCTACGCCTGCCCTGAGATGGAGGGCGCCCTGGCCCTGCACCACAGCGCCATCGACCGGGCCGAGCGCGAAGCGATCGAAGCCGGGGTGAAAGTAGGTGATCTGCGTTGGGTTGTGTGCACCAGCTCCCTCGATCTGGGCGTTGATTTCCAGCCGGTGGAGCGGGTGGTGCAGATCGGCTCAGCTAAAAATGTGGCCCGGCTGCTGCAGCGAGCTGGCCGCAGCGCCCACAACCCCGGCGGCACCTCCCAGGTGCTGTTCATGCCCACCCATGCCCTCGAATTGCTGGAGCTCAGCGCCCTGCGGCGCGGCCTGGCCGCTGGCTTGGTGGAGGAAAGGAGGCAGCCAAACGCCCCGATCGACGTGCTGCTCCAGCACCTCACCAGCCTGGCCTGCGGCCCGGGATTCGAACCGGCCCAGGCACTGGCAACGGTCCGCAGCGCCTGGAGCTACCGCCAGCTCAGCGATAGCGACTGGCAATGGTGCCTGCGCTTCCTCGAGCACGGCGGCGACTGCCTCGGCGCCTATCCGCGCTACCGCAAGCTCGAGCGCGAAGACGGCCGCCTGCTGGTAAAGGAAAAGGCGATCGCCCGGATGCATCGCCTGCACATCGGCACCATCACCGCCGACCGGGCCGTAACCGTGCGCTTTGTGCGCGGCGCCGTGCTCGGCCATGTGGAAGAGGCCTTCATCGGCCGGCTCAAGGCCGGCGATGTGTTCTTCTTCGCGGGCCGGCAGCTGGAGTTTGTGCGCCTGCGGGAGATGACCGCCCAGGTGAAGGCCAGCTCTAAAAAAAGCAACACCGTGCCCGCCTGGGCAGGCGGCCAGATGGCCCTCTCCGACCTACTCAGCCGCCACCTGCGCGCCGAGGTGGATCGTTGCGCCCGCGCCCTAGCCGGGGAAGCCAAGCTCGATAGCCCCGAACTTGTGGCCCTCGAGCCCCTGCTGCAGCGCCAGGTGCAGCTCTCCCGGCTGCCAAGGCAGCACGAATTGCTGGTGGAGGTGTGCAACAGCCGCGAGGGCAGCCACCTCTATGCCTATCCATTTGAAGGGCGCTTTGTGCACGAGGGCCTGGGTTTTCTCTGGGCCTGGCGCCTGGCCCGCCACCAGGCCAGCACGATCACGGTGTCGGTGAATGACTACGGCTTTGAACTGCTGGCCCCGAAAAACTACCCATTTGAAGAGCTGTTTGAGCTGCATGCCGAAGAACTGCTAGCCGCCGCCAACCTCAAGGACGATCTGGAGCAGGCAATCAACCTTTCAGAACTCTGCCGAAGGCGTTTCCGCGCCATTGCCCAGATCAGTGGCTTGGTGCTGAACGGCTTTCCCGGCCAGGCCAAATCTGGCGGCCAACTCCAGATCAGTGCCGCCCTGCTCTACGACGTATTCAGCCGCCACGAACCCGGAAACCGCCTCTTGGCCCAGGCCAGATCGGAAGTGCTCAGCGAACAGCTGGATCTGCCCCGGATCACCGTCGCCCTGCAGCGCCTGCGGAGGTGCACCCTGCAGCTGGAGCGCACTCCTCGGCCCGGCCCCCTGGCCTTTCCCTTGCTGGCCGAGCGCCTCAACAACCGGATGACCAATGAGTCCCTGCTGCAGCGCCTGGAGCGCTTGCGCCAGGAAGCTGAGCGCGCCGAAGGTGGCCCTCCTGGCTCCTAGCTAGGGAAACTCAGCCCCAACCAGCACCAGCAGGACCGCCAACATGGCGTTCTGGCGGCGGTTGACTAACGCGGGAGCGGGCAGAGCAAGGGGCCGGGTATGCGGCAGGTGCGCCATTCCCCCCTTGTTGTTGATACCTCCACGCCTATCAGCGGGCCCTGGTGATTGCTTTCAGCGATTGGCTCAACCCAGGCAATGGCATCTGCGATGGCCTCATCAAGGCTGCTGTAATGGGCATCGAGTTCCCGGTGAGGCTCACAGCCGCCATCAATCAGGCGGTAGCAACGCCCAACCTCCAGGTCAGCGCCCAGGCTGGTTGAAATCTGCATCCACATACCCAGCTATCTATTGGATGCACCCTGGCTAGCCCTCGGGCTGCTTGTCTGTAATGCGGCACACATATTAATTAGTCGTAATGGTCATTTCTGCGGAGCCCCCGGCGCCCTTGTGTCAGGGCGGGGTTAGGATGGCTTATTGATTTTATCAACCAAGCCCATGTCTGAGATTGAAGAGATTAATAAGCTTGTCACGTTTGGCCTTGTGGATGGAAAACTGCGGATTTTACAGGTTAACGCAAATGTATGGGGTGACGTTAAGGGGAATATCCAGGGCAGTGTTCAAGGTGATATCTATGGAGATGTGGAGGGGAGCGTGGAGGGGTATGTGGGTCGCGACGTTGGCGCCAACGTAGGACGCCACGTTTTAGGGAATGTCAATGGCAATATTGAGGGCAGTGTTTGGGGAGATGTAAAGGGCGACATATGGGGCCATGTCTTCGGCAAAGTGGAGGGCAATGCCCAGGGCAGCGTCGATGAAAACGCCTGAGCTCCAGTCAATCCAGTCAATCCAGCTAATTCTATGTTTGCTGTTAATTCAGCGGCTCTTCCCTGCTGATGGCCAGGCTCAGCGGCCCGGTGTTGCCACTGAGAAGTCTTTCCCCGCCACGCAGGCCCTGGGCAATTTCTACCCGGCCGCCCGACTGCTTGCCGATCACCACTGGCATCGGCTCTGCGCCGCCTCGCTGGTACCGGAACACCACCGGGGTGCCCTTGACCATCTGCACAGCCTCGGCCGGAACCGTGAAGCGCTGCTCTGCTGAAGCAACCAGCAAAAAGGCAGTTACCGCTGTGCCTGCCGGTGGCATGGGGCCATCCACCGCCTGGGCGCGCACCACGGTGAACCTCCTGCCGCCATCCCCGTCGGCGGCCACTGCGACCACACGAGCCCGCAGCTCCTGCGCACCTGCTTTCACCCGCAGCAACTGGCCGCTCTTCAGATCGGCGGCCAGCAGGGGAGACACCATGAAACGCATTTCGCTGCCACGGGCATCGCTGATTTGGGCCACTTCCTCCCCCTCCCGCAGCACGGCGCCCGGGTAGGCCTTCACCGCGGTGACCTGCCCGCTGCTGGGGCTCCTGATCAGCAGCCCTCCCCTGGCATCCGGTTGACCGATCGCCGCTGCCTTGGCCGCCGTCGCCCGGGCACTGCTGGCAGCAGTCACACTGGCAATGCGGCGGCTCTCCAGTTCCTGCGCCGAGAGGGCACCCTGGCGAGCCATTGGTATTGCCAGGCGGTATTGATAGGCCAGCGATTGGGCCGTTGCCTGAGCAGCCCCAGCCTCCGCCTGCACCACCGCAGCTTCCGGGCTTCGCACCTCAGCAATCACCTCACCGGCGCGCACGGCCATCCCGGGAGCCACCAGCAGCCTCACCAACCTTCCCGCCACGGGCATGGCCGCGCTCGAGCGGGCCCCAACAGCAGCTTCGACAAAGCCCGAAATCGGCCGTTCGGTTCCCGTGCTGCGTTCGGGGCGAATGATGCTTAGCCCGGAGCGCCGTAATTGCTCCTCACTGAGCGTGATCCTGTCTTTGGGTTCGATGCGCCCTGGGGGCACTTCTGGGGGAGCTGGCGAAAGCCGGCCGCTGAGGCGCCCCAGGCCAACTCCCAGCAGCAAAGATCCTGCAATTGCCACACCGACTAGCCCTTTCATGGCTGGGACACGGCAGGGGAAGGGGAGATGGCACTGGCAGGGGGCAATAGCCAGAGGCCAAAGCGGGCATAGAGCGCCGGAACCACCAGCAGGGTCAGGGCGGTAGAAGTGATCAGGCCGCCGAGCACCACGATCGCAAGGGGCTGGAGAATTTCATTGCCAGCCCCGAACGCCAGCGCCAGGGGCAGGGCGCCGAGGGCGGAGGAGAGGGCCGTCATCAAGATTGCGTTGAGGCGCTCCAAACTTCCCTCTCGGATCACCTCTTCCAACGGCTGACCAGCGGCATGGCGGCGGTTGTAGTTGTCCACCAACAGCAGGCCGTTGCGCACGGCGACACCAAACAGGGTGATGAAGCCGATCAGGGAGGCCACCGATAAAACCCCGCCTGTCAACAACACGGCCAGAACACCGCCCACTAATGCCAACGGCAGGTTGAGCATGATCGCCACGGTGGCAGGCAGCGACTTCACTGAGGCCACCATCAGCACGGCCACCACGATGGCGGCGACGAGGCTGTAGAAGACGAGACTGGCTGTTGCCCGTTGTTCTGATTCGAATTGACCGCCATACCTAATCGTGTATCCCTGGGGCAGGCGCACCTCGCGAGCAATGGTGCGCTGGATGTCCTTCACCACGCTGCCGAGGGCCCGGCCGCTGACGTTGCACGACACCACGATCAAGCGGGATACGTCTTCCCGGTTGACGACATTGGAGCCCAGTCCTTCCTCGATCCAGGCGACGCTCCCCAGCGGCACAGTCATGCCGTTGGCAAACGCTACCGGCACTGATCGAATTGCATCGAGGTTCTGGCGACCGTTCTCCTGGAGCTGAACCAGCACATCGCTGCGCACTCCGCCGTCCACCACGTGGCCCACCACCTTGCCGTTGAGGGCGATTTCCACCGCCTCCGACAGCTCTTCCACCGTCAGCCCCAGGGCGGATGCCAGAGGGCGGTCGATGTGAATCTGCACCTGGGGGATGGGCAGTTGGGGCTCGAGCTGTAGATCCACCACCCCATCGATCGGCTTGATCGCCCTCTCAACGGTCTCGCCGATGCGGCGCAATTCCCCCAGATCGGTGCCGTAGATCTTGATGGCGATGGCGCTGCGCACACCCGAGAGCACCTCATCCATGCGGTGCGAGATGAATCCACCAATGTTGGGAGCCACGCCGGGAAGCCGGAGGAAGGCCTGGCGCAGCTCGGCAATGGCAGCGGGCCGATTGGCCATCGCCTCATCGCTCAGTTCCACATCCACATGGGCCAGGTTCACGCCAGCCCCGTCTGCATCCCCGGGAGCCCGGCCCGTGCGCACCTGCACCCAGTCGAACAGGGGGTTGTTCTGCAGCGAACGGGTGAGGGTTAAGCCAGCCCGGTTGGTCATCTCCAGGGACACCCCCGGGTAGAGCACCATCGAGTTGACCAGAGACTTTTCTCGGAATTCAGGCAAGAAGACCCGCCCCAACGCCGGCAGGATCAAAGTGGTGGCCACCACCATGGCCAGAGCGATGACCAGCACACGCCGCGGTGCGGCCAGCGCAAGGTCGAGAATCGGCCTGTAAAAGCGCTCGGCCTGATTGGTCAGCCAGGTGCTCTCCTCGGGCAGCTGCACCGGCGCCAACAAGATGGCGCAAAGAGCAGGAATCAGCGTGAGAGCAACTAGTGAAGAGGCTGCAATCGAAAATAGGTAGGCCAGCCCCATTGGCGCAAATATGCGCCCCTCTACGCCGGAAAGCGAAAAGATTGGAGCAAATACTACAATAATAATCAAGCTTGAAAAGAGCACCGGCTGGCGCACTTCCACGGAGGTTTCAAAGACAATCTGCAAGGGATTCCTTGGATTACAGGAGGCCTGGTTTTCGCGCAGGCCCCGATAGCAGTTCTCCATATCTACGATCGCATCGTCAACCACTGAGCCGATCGCCACCACCAGCCCTCCCAAGGTCATGGTGTTGATGCCGAGGCCCAAGGCATTCATCAACATCAGGCCTATCAGGATTGACAGCGGAATCGCGCTGAGGCTGATCGCAACTCCACGCCAGTTCATCAAAAACAGCACGATCACGGCCGAGACGATTACCACGCCTTCAACCATGGCTGAGCTGACATTTCGGATCGCGCTGTCGATGAAGTTGCTTTGGCGAAAGGTCTGCTGGATCTGCACATCCGCCGGCAGGGTGCGGTTGAGTTCGGCCAGGCGTTGCTCCACCGCCCGGGTCACCGTTGGGGTGTCGACATCCGGCTGTTTTGTCACCATCAGCACCACGGCCGGCTTCCCGTTGAAGCTGGCGTCGCCCCGCTTAAGAGCCGCACCGAGCCTCACCTCGCCCAGCGTGGAGAGCAGCACCGGTTGACCCTGCTCATTGCGCACCGCCGCCTCGGCCAGATCTTTCACCTGCGTGATCTGGGTCAGGGGGCGAATCAGCCGTTCCTGGCCCCCACCGATCAGGAAGCCGCCTGGGCTGGTGGCCATGGCCGAACCAACGCCCTCCATCACTGCTCTAAGCGAAACGTTCTGAACCTGCAACTCCTGTGGGTCGAGCAGCACCTGAAATTGCTGCTCATCGCCGCCATAGATCGTCACCTGGGCCACCCCCGGCACCGCGAGGATTGACTGGCGGTAGGAGCGCAGCACCAACTGCTGCAGATCCATCAGCGAAGTGACGCCATCGCCGTTCACGGTGAAGGCGACCTGAAGGATCGTGCCCAGGGGGGAGACCAGCGGCGAGAGCTCTGGCGCACCAGCACTAGCGGGCAGCTGGGCACTGACCTGTTGGATTCGTTCGGCCACTACTTGGCGGGCGCGATAGATGTCGGCGTTCTGCTGGAACACCACCTGCACCATCGACAGGCCTGCCTTCGAGGAGGAGCGCACGGTCTCCACCCCCGGGATGCCATTCACGGCCGATTCGATCGGCAAGGTGATTCGCGTCTCGACCTCCTCGGGCGAAAGGCCAGCGGCGCTGGTCTGCACGTCCACCTGGGGTGGGGCGAACGGCGGAAACACATCCAGCGGCATCTTGCTCACGGCCAGCAGGCCCCAGATGCTGATGACGATCGCTGCGGCCACGATCAGCCAGCGGCGGGCGATCGAAAAACGGAGCGTGGTGTTGAGCAGCCGCTCAAGCATCGCTCTTGTGGCGGCGAGCCAGCCAGATGGCCCCGCCGCCAAGCACCACAACAGCTCCAGCCGCCAGGGCTGGCACGGGCAGGCTGCCGCCTGCTTCCGGCTTAGTTACTGCAGCCGCCGCCGCCGCTGGGGTTTTGGTTTCGGCTGCCGGCTCGGCCGGCTGGGATTTCAGCGACTCGGCGTAGAGCGAAAGGGCGCCGGTGATCACCACCTCATCGGTGGGATCGATTCCCCCGCTCACCACAACCCGGTCGCCCTGGCTGGCGCCGGTCTCTACGTAGACAGGGTCGTAGGTCTTCTCCATCTGCACGAACAGCAGGGGCCTGCCGTTGGCATCCACCAGCGCCATTGACGGCACCGTGAGGCCGTCGGAGCCCTGGGCGGGCCTGGCCGTCGCCACCCCGAGTAGTGCATCGCTCTCGGCCTGGCTGCGCCCCTGGCGGGCATCCCCCTGGGGCTTGAACTCATCGCCGTGACCGGCGTGGGCCAGGGCCGCCGGAGCCGCCGTGGCGATGGCCAGCAGGGTTGCCGCCGAGAGGCTGGCACGGGCTGCAAGTCGCAGGATTCGCATGGGCAAGACCCACAGGATCAACGGATGGGCGCAGGATGGCCCAGCCGGGATGAAAACCAGGTGAAATCCCATGCCATTGCGGATCCTGCTGGTGGAAGACGAGGCACCCTTGGCCGCAGCCATCCAGGAGGTGCTGCAGCGCCAGGGCCATGTGGTGGATCACTGCCCAGGGGGCCTGGAGGGCTGGACCCTGCTGACCGGTGAGCTGGCCAACTACGACCTGGCGATCCTCGATTGGATGCTGCCGGATCTCAGCGGCATCGAACTCTGCCGGCGGGCCCGGGCCGCTGGGCTGGGCCTGCCCCTGCTGTTGCTCAGCGCCCGCTTTGCAACGACCGATCGAGTAGAGGGCCTCGACGCCGGTGCCGATGATTACCTCAGCAAACCCTTCGCCATGGAGGAGCTGCTGGCGCGGATCCGGGCCCTGCGGCGCCGTCCCCCGGATTATCGCGAGCCCCAGCTGGAGGCCGGCTGTTACCGCCTCGACCCCGCCACTGGCAGGTTGCGTGTACACACCGTAAGTGGTGACGTTTGGGTGGAGCTCTCGGCCAAGGAGCGCCAGTTACTGGGCTATTTCCATGAGCACCCCGGCCAGATCATTCCGGGTTCGCGGCTGCGCAACCAACTCTGGAACCTGCATCAGGATCCGGTGAGCAATGTGGTGGCGGCCCAGGTGCGGCTGTTGCGGCGCAAGTTTGCGGACCATGGCCTGCCCTCACCAATTGAAACCGTGCCGACCCGGGGCTATCGATTCGGATCTCCTCCAGCGACCCAGCCAGCCCAGCAGCAAGTGACCCAGCCAGTCCAGCAGCAGTGACGCCTAAACGTTCCCCAGTGCCCGGGTTGCTCTGGCGCGCGCGCCTGCGCTTGGCCGGCCTGTCACTGCTGGTGATGGGCAGCTTGCTCTATGGGGCCGGCTGGGCCATGGGGCGGCTGCTGCTGCAAACCAAGCAGGGGGCCATCCAGCGGGAGTTGGAGACCATCGCCGGCACCCTGCATGACAGCCTCAGGCCCTCCCTGCCCGAATACGGACCGGCCTCCCTCAACATCGCTGCGGTGCTGCCCGGCCTCTGCCCGGTGCGGGAGCCCTGCCGTCCGCCGGCGGATCTGATCCATCGCCATGGCATCAGCGCCTCCGATCCAGATCGATTCAAGCTGCGGGTGCTGGATCTCCACGGCGGCCTGATTGCCCGCTCCCCCGGCACCATGCCCCTGGAAACGGAACCGGGGCAGACGGGTTTGGTTCTGGCCGGCGATCGGGCCGCCGGGCCCTGGGGCACCTACACGATCCATCTTCACCACGCCCAAGCTCCTGGTGAAGCGATTTGGGGCTATCTGCAGGTCTCCCGTAGCCTGGCCGAGCTAGATGCCGAGGCGGATCGGTTGTGGTGGCTTGGCCACGCCGTTTTCTCCCTGGCGATGCTGGTGATGGCCCTGGCCAGCTGGTGGCTGGCGGGGTTGGCCATGGCTCCGCTGGTAGAGGCCTACCGGCGTCAGGAGCAATTCAGTGCCGATGTGGCCCATGAGTTGCGCACTCCCCTCGCCAACCTGCTGGCCCTGGTGGAGGCCGAACGCAGCACCATTGCCGAGCTACCTGCGAGCCGAACAGCGACGAGCCTGGATCGGGTCCTGGGCCAGGGCCGGCGCCTCCAACAGCTGATTGCTGACCTGCTCTTGCTGGCCAACCTGGAGCGACCCTTTCCCCAGAGCCAGAAGCAGGTGTGCAACCTGGCCGAAATCAGCGCCGACGTTCTGGAGGAGTGCGGTGAGGCGGCTGCCGAAGCCCAGGTAAGCCTGGAGCAGAAGCGGTGGATGAGCCCTGCCAGGGTGCTGGGCAACGAGGCGGAATTGGGCCGTTTACTGATCAACCTGGTCAGCAACGCGATTCAGCACAGTCCGATAGGCGGCCGAATCGAAGTAAGCCTGGAGCAGCGGGGCCGGGAGATCAAGCTCTCCATCCATGACAGCGGCCCAGGTATTCCAGCGGCCCAGAGGCAACAAATTTTTGATCGTTTTACCCGCCTGGATCCAGCCCGCTCCCGCAGTCAGAGGGGGACGGGCCTGGGATTGGCGATTGCCCAGGCCATTGCTCGTCGCCACGGCGGTGGGATCAGTGTGCAATGCAATCCAGCGCAATCGAATCCAGTGCAATCAAACTCTGGGGCTGGGAGCTGCTTCTGTGTGACGCTGCCAAGCGCTGATTGATTTGAGCTGGCTTGGGCCATAAATTGGGCTTTGGTGAATGCCCGGCCCTATTGATTGTGGATATGCAGGTCGGCGATCAAATTGGCGCTATTGGCAAGCTCATCTCTTCTGCTAGGGCTAGTAAGATGTCAGTAAATTTTATAGTCATAGCCTACGAGCCCGTCAATTGATCTAGTTCATGGCTATTTCAGGCAGCTTCAGGCCTGCCTATGAAATTGATGTCAGTAACCGATCTGCCAACCCTCCCCCCGCCAGGCTGGGGAGACCTGCCACAAAATTGATGGTTGCCGCTCTGTTGATCCTTGTGGTGATGGTCGGGGTGGGTCTGGCAATCAACCCGAGCAGGCAGCAGTTCGATTGGTTTCTGCGGCTAAGGCGCCCAGCCTGGCTCACTTTTGAGGGTTTGATCCCACTTATCTGGATCAGCATCTATGCATGTTTTTATGCTTCGGCGCTGTTGTGCTGGAACGCCAGCTGGAGCTGG
>NZ_JAGQCQ010000083.1:0-11694 GCF_024346275.1 Cyanobium sp. BA20m-p-22 | reverse complement strand
CTGCGGGGGATCTACCTGGTCGACAGCATCAGCGCCCGGGTGCTCGTGGTGCTGCTGCTGCGCCAGCCCCTGCCCAACCCGGAGCCGTCCCCTACCGCCGCCGCCGCCAAGACTCCATGGCGCCACTGGTTGCCACCCCTGCTGCCGGTGCTGGCGATCAGCCTGCTTGCCACCTCCCTACCCGTATTGATGCAGAGCGCCCTGCCTTTGGATCTGGTGCGGGGCGGGCTGGAGCGGGCGGCCATGCCCGAGAGCCTCGGCGCCCTGCTGGTAGGCATCCAACTGGGGCTGCTGGTGTTGATCCAATGGCCCGTAGGACAAGCCCTGGCCCGCAGGCCAATCGCCCACGGCCTCGGGCTCAGCCTGACCTGTTTTGCCGCCGGCACCGTGCTGCTGGCCTTCTCGGCCCTCACCCGCCAGGGCCTGTGGCTGGTGTTGTTGGCCCAGCTGCCCCTGGCCCTGGGGGCGGCAGCATTTCTGCCGATCGCCACCGAGGCGGTGATCGAACTGAGCCCGCCTGAACATCGGGGCCTGGCCATGGCCCTCTTCTCCCAGTGCTTTGCCCTGAGCGCCCTGGCTGCACCGCTGCTGGCGGGGCTGGCCCTCGACGCCCAGCGCCACGCCGGCGGCTTCTGGATAGGGATGACCCTGCTGTGTCTGGCGGGGCTCAACCTGGTGCGACGACTTAAACCGCGGCAGGGGGCTCAGGCTTAGGGGCCTGGCTGGCCACCCAGGCCTCATGGGGCAGGGGCTCGGTGCCGTACTCCCAATCGTCGTAGTCGGGATCGTTGCGGATCTTCTGGTGAAGCTCCTTCTGCACGTCGAAGTGGTGGAGAGAGTCGTCGGGTGATTCGGTGGCCGAGTGGGTGGGTGAGTTGGCGGGTGAGTTGGGCTGGGCTGGTTTTTGCTGGGCCGGATCGGTCACGGGTCAAGGGGGCATGTTGGGATCATTCTGAGCCCCCGCCCCCTGCCCCCGGCCAAAAGATCAGGCAAATCCGCCGTGTTCCTCCAGCAGGTAAATCCCAATGTGAGGGCGATGTGCATAGATCAGTACAAGCTGTACAGATTCCTGAACAGTGGCGGCGTGGAAGCGCGGGCGCAGCTGATCAGATCAGCGAGCTGGTCGGAAGTGGCTCAGTTTTCAATGCCGCTTGACATCTGGTTTGCTGGAGCATCAGCCACAAGCCGCACTGCTCTTAGCTGCTCGTTCCAAGGAGCCTCACCAGCATGCGACGTTGCTGATCTTGTCCGCCAAAAAACAAGGCGAGAACTCGAATCTGGGCCACTTCTGCGCAGATCTGAAACCAATAGATCGCCTGACCAAGGGCGAGATGCCGCAGACCTGGCAAGAGGTCGTCGTTGACGGACCCGCGCATGGCGTCAACTCGATTTGCCGCGTGGTGGGCAGCTTGGTCAGCAGGGTCACCAAAGTCTTGATAGGCCTTACTGAGAAAGGCCTCGATGAGGGCGAGTTCCCATTCGACAGCGGCGGCGAACACCACGGTCCATGCAGCCTTTGTCATGCCCGCCGCTCGCCGGATGCCACAAACGGGCCACCTGCCCGCTCAGTGAGGAGGGCGCGCAAGGCCGCCCGATCGGCCTGGGCATCGGCGTGCTGCTGCCACAAAAGATCGAGACCCTGCTGAAGAACGGCACACATTGAAGGGAAGCGACCTGTCTCCACCAGGGATCTGGCAAAGGCGTCCTGGTCATCGCTTGGCGCTAGGGTGTTCAACAAAACGTTTAACGAGATCCGCGATGGCGATCGGTGTGCGGTTGGCGCCCGAGCTGGAGCAGCAGTTGGACAGGCTGGCGCGCAGCATGGGGAAGAGCCGGAGTACTTGTGTGCGTGAGGCGATAGCGCAGTATGTGCACCGCTTCAGTAACAACGATGAGGCTCGGCGTCAGTCGGCATTGATTGCTGAACACAGCGGCAAACCCAACTGGAGTGAGCAACTTCCGGACTGGACTGATTGGACCGCATGACGGAGTTGGACAGCATGACGGTGGCTCTACAACGGGGGTTGATAGTGACGGTTGCCACCTCTGGGGTGTACTCAGGCAAACCAAGACCAGCCGTTGTGGTGCAGGCCAATCGCTGGCTTCAAGGTCATCCAAGTGTCACGCTCTGTCCGCTGACCAGCACCCTGCTGGAGGCACCACTGGTGCGAATTCCCGTGAACCCCAGTGGCAGCAATGGCCTGCGCAAACCCTCACAGCTCATGGCCGACAAGCTGTTCACAGTGCCCACAGCCGCTGTCGGTGCCGTGGTGGGGATCCTGGAATCAGGAACCATGGCTGAACTCGATCTCGCCCTGCGCAGCTGGCTGGAGCTGGCCTGACTTGAAGATGTCAATGGGGCGCCTGAGGGGTGTCACGTCTCGGACTCGCTTGGCATTGATCTCTGCGCTCCGCGAGATCTCTTGCTCGATCGCGTAGTGCTCCACGTCGACGTCCTGTTCTACGGCCATTGCTGGGGCAAGGGGTACTACCTCAAAGCCGCAAACCGCTGCAGCCCACGCGGAACCTCAGACGTTAAACAGAAACTCCATCACGTCTCCTTCCGCCACGATGTAGTCCTTACCCTCGGCCCGCAGCCAGCCCTTGTTGCGGGCTGCGGGCAGGGAGCCCGCCTCCAGCAGCTGCTGGGTGCCGATCGTCTGGGCGCGGATGAAGCCCCGCTCGAAATCGGTGTGGATCACCCCGGCGGCCTGGGGGGCGGTCATACCGGCCTGGATCGTCCAGGCGCGGGTTTCCTTTTCGCCGGTAGTGAAATAGGTGCGCAGGCCGAGCAGGGCATAGGTGGCCCGGATCAGACTTTGCAGGCCGCCTTCCTCAACCCCCAGGCCCGCCAGGAATTCGGCGCGGTCCGCCTCGGGCAGCTCGATCAGCTCGGCTTCCACCTGGGCGCTGATACGTACGGTGGCAGCCCCCTCCTGCTTGGCCACGGCGGCTAGCTCCTGGCAGTAGGCGTTGCCGCTGGCTAAGTCGTCTTCGCTCACGTTGGTGGCGTAGATGATCGGCTTGGCGGTAAGCAGCCCCAGGGGCTTGAGCAGCAGCGCCTCCTCGGCGCTGAGGGCCACATTGCGGGCCGCACCGCCGGCCTCCAGCTCGGCCTGCACCCGTTCAAGAACGCCATCTTCAGCCTGGGCCTCCTTACTGGTGCGCGCCTGCTTCTTGAGCCGCTCGCGGCGTTTCTCCACCTGGGATAGGTCGGCCAGGCCCAGCTCCAGGTTGATCACCTCGGCATCGCGGGCCGGGCCCACCGAACCGCTCACATGGATCACGTCGTCGTTCTCGAAGCAGCGCACCACGTGCACGATCGCGTCCACCTCGCGGATATTGGCCAGAAACTTGTTGCCCAGCCCCTCCCCCTGGCTGGCCCCCTTGACTAGGCCGGCGATATCCACAAACTCCACCTTGGTGGGGATGATCTCCTTGCTGGAGCTCAGGGCCGCCAGCTGGTTGAGCCGGGGATCCGGCACCGAAACGATGCCCGAGTTGGGCTCGATCGTGCAGAAGGGATAGTTGGCGGCTTCGGCCTGGGCATTGGCCACCAGGGCGTTGAACAGGGTCGACTTACCGACGTTGGGCAGTCCGACGATTCCGGCTTTGAGCATTGCTGAAATCTACGGGCCGCAGGCGAGGCCTCCCAGCAGCGAAAATGGACGTCTCCGCCCCCAGGCTGATCCCCACCCTCACTCCGCCACCGGCAGTGTCCAGCCCATCGGCAGCGCCAAAGCCAACTTCCGAGCCCGGCCCTGGCCCAAGCCGGCCCTGGCAAAAGCAACGGCGCCTGTGGGCAGCGGCCGCTGCGGCTGTGGTGCTGGTGGCAGGCATCGCCGTGATCCAACGCCAGCGGGGTCCGAGCAGCGCCAGCTTGGCTTCTTACACCGTGCTTGCTGCCTCCGGCAACCTGCCGGGCGTGGTCAGTGTCAGTGGCGAGCTGGCAGCTGAGAAAAGGGTGAATGTGAGCCCCAAACGCCAGGGCGTGATCGAAAATCTCTATGTGGAGGAGGGCGACCAGGTGCGCCGCGGCCAGGCCCTGGCCCGCATGGATCGCGGTGACCTCGACGACCGCTTGGGGGAGCTCCAGTCGCAGTTGAACTCAGCCCAGGCCGAACTGGTGCGTAGCCGCAGCGAACTGGAGCGCAACGAGCGGCTCTATCGCCAGAACGCCATCAGCTTGAGTGACTACAACAGGGTGCGCAGCACCTTTCTGGTGGATCAAGCTGGCGTGCGCGCCGCTGGCCAACGGCTAGCCGCCCGCCGGGTGGAGCTGGCCGAGCTGGTGGTGCGGGCTCCCTTTACTGGCGTGATCAGCCAGCGCTTCGCCGATCCCGGTTCCTTTGTGACCCCCACCACCACCGCCTCAGCAACAGCAGGCGCCACCAGCTCCTCGATCGTGGAACTCTCCCAGGGCCTGGAAGTGATTGCCAAGGTGCCCGAGAGCGACATCGGCAGGGTGCACATGGGCCAAAGCGCCACGGTGCGGGTGGATGCCTTTCCAGACCAGCGCTTCGAGGCCAAGGTGCTGCGGATCACACCAAGGGCCGTCAAGATCAACAACGTCACCTCCTTCGATGTGGTGCTGCGCCTGGTGGGTGAGCCGCCCGAGCTGCGGATCGGCATGACCGCCGACATCGGCTTCCGAACCGGCCAGGTGCAGGCCGAAACCCTGGTGCCCACCGTGGCGATCGTGACCGAATCTGGCCGCCCGGGGGTCCTGCTGGTGGGCAAGAACAACCAGCCCACCTTCCAGCCCGTGGAGCTGGGCATCAGCAGCGGCAAGGACACCCAGATCATCTCGGGGCTCAAGAGCGGCACCCGGGTGTTCATCGACCTGCCCCCCTGGGCCAAGAAACGCCCCTAGGGGCTTGTCGCTTGTTGGGCTGAGACCAGGAAGCTGCGGGCAGCCTCCACAATCCGCCCCGAAGCCTGGCCATCGCCGAAGGGGTTGTGGGCCCGGGCCATGGCCTCGTAGGCCTCGGGGTTGTCAAGCAGGCGACTGGCCTCCGCCACCATGTCGGCGCTGTCGGTGCCAATCAGCCGGGCGGTGCCCGCCTCCACTGCCTCGGGCCGCTCGGTGGTGCGGCGCAGCACCAGCACCGGCTTGCCCAGCGATGGCGCCTCCTCCTGCAGACCGCCCGAATCGCTCATCACCAAGGTGGCGCCGCGCATGGCCGCCACCAGCTGGTCGTAGTCGAGCGGCTCCACCAGGAAGGCCCGCGGATGGTCGCCCAGCAGGGCCTGCAGCGGTTCGCGCACGGTGGGATTGCGGTGCATGGGCAGCAACAGGGCGGTGTCCGGGTACCGGTCCAGCAGCTCCCGGAAGCCGCGGCCAATCTCCTGCAGCCGCTCACCCCAATTTTCGCGCCGGTGCACCGTGGCCAGGATCACCCGCTGCCGCTCGAAATCCAGGCCGGGCAACTGGTAAGGCGGTGCCTGCTCGGCCATCAGCAGCAGGGCATCGATCACCGTATTGCCGGTCATCAGCACCGTGCCCACCACGCCGGAAGCCCGGCAGTTGGCCGCCGAGAGGGGGGTGGGGGCAAAGTGCAGCTGGGTTACCTGGGAGATCAGGCGGCGGTTGGCCTCCTCGGGGAAGGGGTCGAGCAGGTTGTCGGTGCGCAGCCCGGCCTCCACATGGCCCACCGGGATTTGCTCATAGAAGGCCGCCAGGGCAGAGGCGAAGGCCGTGGTGGTGTCGCCCTGCACCAGCACCAGATCGGGGCGATGGCTGGCGAATTCCTGCTGCAGCCCCTGCAGGGCGCCGCAGGTGATGTGGGTGAGGGTCTGCTTGGGCACCATCAGGTCCAGGTCGTGGTCGGCCGTTAGGCCAAACAGGGCCATCACCTGGCTCACCATTTCGCGGTGCTGGCCGGTGAGCACCACCCGGGTGCGGAAATCCTCGGCCCGCTGGAACGCCCGGATCACCGGTGCCAGCTTGATGGCCTCCGGACGGGTGCCCAGCACGATCGTGACTAAGGGCTTAGACACCAAAGCTCTGCAGACTTACTGATCCTACGAAGGGTTAATCCTACGAAGGGCGCTGGTAAGAGATCCGGGGCTGACAGGCAGAAGCGCAGCCGCGAAGCTGGGGCAACGCCGCTGGGCCCATGAGCCAATCCCCCTTTCCTCCATCGCCCTTCCCGGCCGCGCCCCCCTCACCGCCGGCCGCTAGCCGCCCCAGCTTCGAAAGCGTCAGCCAGCCAGACAACCTGGAGGGCATCGTGCGGATCGCCCACGAGCAGGGCTTCTCCGATGTGCACCTCGGCGTGGGTGAGGAACCCCGCTTCCGGGCCAGGGGGGAGATGGCCGGCACCGGCTGGCCGAGCACCGATGCGGCCCGCTTCAACGGCTGGATGCGGGAGATGCTCAGCCCCGCCGCCATCGACGGCTTCCAGCGCGATAAGGACTACGACGGCTCCCACGCCTTTCCCTTCGTGCGGGTGCGCATCAACCTGATGGATTCGTTGCGGGGGCCCGCGATGGTGCTGCGGCTGGTCCCCCAGAAGATCGCCAGCCTCGAAGATCTCAACCTGCCGCCGGTGCTGCAGGAGCTCTGCCGCAGGCCCAAGGGAATGGTCCTGGTGAGCGGAGCCACCGGCTCTGGCAAGAGCACCACCATGGCGGCCATGGTCGATTGGATCAACAGCAACCAGAGCCGGCACATTCTCACGATTGAGGATCCGGTTGAATTCGTGCACGTCAGTCGTCGCTCCCTGATTCGCCAGCGGGAGGTGGGCCAGCACACCAAGCTGTTTGCCAAAGCGCTGCGGGCAGCCCTGCGGGAAGATCCGGACGTGATCCTGATCGGGGAGATTCGCGACCGGGAAACCCTGGCCACCGCCATCGAGGCCTCCCAGACCGGCCATCTGCTGTTTGCCACCCTCCATACCAACTCCGCCATCAAGACGGTGGAACGGATGCTGGGCATGTACCCGCCCAGCGAGCAGGAAAGCGTGCGCCGGGCCGTATCGGAGACCTTGCTGGGCGTCATAGCCCAGGGGCTCGTAAAAACCAATGACGGCAAACGGGCCGCCTACCACGACATCCTGATCAACACCGATGCCTGCAAGGACTACATCCAGCGCGGCGAACTCGACGCCATCGAGCAAATAATGGGCCGCAGCGGCTTTGACGGGATGCAGACCGCCAACCAATCACTCCAGATCCTGGTGGAGCAGGGCCGGGTCAACCCCGTGGACGCCATTGCCGAGAGTCCCAAAGCCAACGAACTGGCCCAGGCCCTGCGCGGTCGCTACTGAATATGCAGTGATAAGTAGATAGTCAGTGGCTGGCCAGCCGGGCCACCACCAGAACTGACAGACCCACCGAGAGCCCAACCATCGCCAGGCGACCATTCCAGATTTCAGCTTGGGGAGTGAAACCGCGGCGCCAGGCGTTCAGCTCGGTTGGCGGCACCTCTTCGCCAGCCACATGACCGGGCTCGCCAGCTACTTGAACAGGGGAGTGGGACGTGGGAGCAGGACGCTCCAGGGGATCGCTCTCGCCGTCGAGGGGGGTCATGGCGCCGCACCGATCCGCTGGGGTTCCAGCCTACGGGCATTGGATTAAAAGCATCCAGGGTGTTCATAGAGCCGATCTGCCTGCTCCAGCGGCATTCGGGCCCCAACCCCCAGCTCCAGGGAGCTGGTCTGACCGGCTACCAGCCGCTGGGCAGCCGCCAGACCGATCATGGCTGCGTTGTCGGTGCAGTAGGCCAGCGGCGCCACCCGCCAGGCCAGGCCATCCCGCCGGCAGCGCTGCTCCAGCAGGGCCCGCAGCCGCCTGTTGGCTGCCACTCCCCCAACCAACACCAGGGTTTCAAGTCCCTGGTCTCGGGCGCAGCGGCAACTCCGCTCCACCAACACCTCCGCCACCACCTGCTCGAAGCTGGCCGCCAGATCGGCCAGGGGCAGGGGCTCGGCGGGCATTGCCTGCTCCAGGGCCCGCACCTGGCGCAACATCGCCGTCTTGAGGCCACTGAAACTGAAGTCGTAGGGGTAGTAGCCCCCCTCCGGGCGAGACACCCGGCCCTTGGGCAGGGCAAAGCGGCTGGGATCGCCCTCCCGGCCAGCGGCCTCAATCGCCGGACCGCCCGGATAGGCCAGGCCCAGCAGCCGGGACACCTTGTCAAAAGCCTCTCCGGCCGCATCGTCATGGCTGCGGCCCAGGCGCAAATAGCGGCCGGGCCCATCGACCCGCAGCAGTTCGGTGTGGCCACCACTGACCAGCAGCACCAGATAGGGGCCGGGCGGCAGTGGCTCCCCCAGCTGCACCGAGCAGAGGTGGCCCTCCAGATGGTGCACGGCCACAAAGGGCTTGGCATAGAGGCGAGCCAGGGTGCGACCTGTCACCGACGCCACCAGCAGGGCTCCCACCAGGCCGGGGGCAACGGTGGCGGCAATTCCATCGAGGTCGGCCAGGGCGACATCGCTTTCGAGGCACACCTGGGCGATCAACTGGGGCAAGGCCTCCACATGGCGACGGGAGGCGATTTCGGGCACCACCCCTCCCCAGCGGGCGTGCTCTTCCACCTGGGAAGCCAGGGCACTGGCCAGCAGCGTCCGGTCGCGCACAATCGCTGCCGCCGACTCGTCACAACTTGTTTCGAGGGCAAGAACCGTGGGCATCTGACCTGGGGAGCTCCCGTACTGTCCGTGGGTGACATCCTGCCCCGCGGCCCCGCGTCTGATGCGCCGTTTTCTCTCCCCCAGACTCTTCGCAGTCCTGCTCTCAGCCTTCCTGTTGGTGGGCTTTGCCCCCATGGCCCACGCGGACGTGGCAGGCCTGACCCCCTGCTCCGAAAGCGCCCGCTTCCAACAGCGCGCAGCCACCGCCAAAACCGATCAGGCAAAGGCGCGCTTCGCCATGTACAGCCAGGCCGTTTGCGGTGCCGATGGCCTGCCCCACCTAATCGTGGACGGTCGCTGGAGCCACGCCGGCGACTTCATGATCCCGGGCATCGCCTTCCTCTACATAGCCGGTTGCATCGGCTGGGCTGGCCGCAACTACCTGCGGGCGATCCGAGGCGACAAGGACGCCACCATGAAGGAGATCCAGATCGATCTGCCCCTGGCCTTCAAGAGCACCCTGGCCGCCGCCACCTGGCCCCTGGCCGCATTTGGCGAACTCACCAGCGGCAAGCTGCTGGAATCCGACGACAAGGTCACGGTTTCGCCCCGCTGAGCAACTTCGCCCCGCTGAGCAACTTCGAACTGCGACCCGTCCCGTCCTGAATTTCAACCATGAAAAAATTCCTCACCACCGCTCCGGTTTTTGCCGCTGTCTGGTTCACAATCACGGCCGGCATCCTGATCGAATTCAACCGCTTCTTCCCGGACCTGCTCTTCCATCCGCTCTGACGGCCCCCTAGCCGTTCAGACAGCGCCTTAGCCGTTCAGGCCCATCAGCTTCTCAAGCTGAGCGATGGCCTCTTCCAGGTTGCCGTTCAGCAGCCTGGCGTCGAATTCCGGGGCTGCCGCCAGTTCAATGCGGGCCCGCGCCAGGCGGCGAGCGATTGAGTCCTCGCTGTCACTGCCGCGGCCCCGAATGCGGCGTTCGAGCTCCTCGAAGCTGGGCGGCTCCACGAAAATCTGGAATCCGGCCGCAAAGCTCCTGCGCACCTGCCGGGCCCCCTCCAGCTCAATTTCCAGCAGCACGGGCCGGCCAGCTGCAAGTTGGGCCTCCACCGGCTGACGGGGGGTGCCGTAGAGGTTGCCGGCAAATTCAGCCCACTCCAGGAAGCCCGCCCCGGCCACTTGCCGCTCAAAGGCATCCCTACTCAGGAAAAAATAGTGCTCGCCATCCACCTCGCCGCCCCGGGGGGCCCGGGTGGTGGCCGAGATGGAGAGCCAGATCTCTGGGTGCCGCTCCAGCAAGCCCTTCACCAGGGTGCCCTTGCCAACCCCACTGGGGCCAGTGATCAGGGTGAGGCGACCGGGCAGGGCGCTCATGGCAGACATCAGCTCTGGCCTGCAGAGTAGAAGCCAGCCTCGAAGCCCCTGCCCTGCCCATGGCCCCCTCTCGCCTGCAGGCAGTGGACGTGACGACCCTGCGGGCGCTGCTGGCTGAATGGCGACCCCTGCTGCTGCCCAGCCGCTTCGAGAAGGCCCAACAATCCAGCCCCCACACCCTGCAACTCAGCCTGCGCAGCCTCAGCGGGCCCCACTGGCTCGAGCTCAGCTGGCAGGCGGAAGCGGCCCGTCTGCACACGATCCCGGCGCCGCCCCGCCAGGGCGATGGCAGCACCCTGGCCCAGCAACTGCAGCATGGGCTGCGGGGGCTGGCCCTGGTGGAAATTCTCCAGCAGGGCTGGGAGCGGGTAGTGGAGCTTGGCTTCGCCCGGCGCCCTGGCGAGCCCGTGCTGGGCTGGCTGGTGGTGGAACTGATGGGGCGCCACAGCAACCTGCTGCTGCTGGATGGCGAGCGCCAGGTGGTGGCTCTGGCCCGCCAGGTGAAACCGAAGCAATCGCGCCTGCGGCCAATCGGCACGGGCGATCCCTACCAGCCCCCGCCGCCCCTGGCCGGCGAGCCCCCGCGGCTCGAGGAGAACTTCCAGAGCTGGCAGCGACGGCTGAGCCTGGTGCCCCTACCGCTGCAGCAGGCCCTGCGGGACGCTTACCAGGGAATGAGCCCGGCCTTACTTCGTCAGCTGCTGCCGCCGGGCTGGGGGGAGCTCGAGGTGGGCGGGCTCAGCCCAGCCCAATGGCAGCAGCTTTGGCAGCTCTGGCGCCATTGGCTCTCCGCCGTGGCAGGGGAGCAGTTCTGCTGGCAAATCGAGCCGCAGGGCTACCGCTGCTGGGGCAAACCCTGCCCGCAGGAGCCCCTGGGGATCAACCGGGGCCTGGCCGCCTATTTCAGCGAGCAGCTGGAGGCCAGCGCCCTACTGCACCAGCGCCAGCAACTGCGCCACCGGCTCGAGGCTGTGGCCGCCAAGGAGACCCGTCAAGCACGGGAACAGGAGGCCCTGCTGGCGGCAGTTGCCGAGGCCGACGTCCTGCAGGGTCAGGCAGACGCGCTCCTCAGCCAGATCCAACCCAGCCGCCAGTGCATCGACGCAGCCCAGAAGCTCTACAAAACCGCCCGCAAACGCCGCCGCTCCGTGGCGGCGATCACCCCGCGGCTGGAGCTGCACCACCAGCGGCTGGCCTGGTTGGAGGCGAGCCTCACCTATCTCGATCAGGCCGAAAGCCTCAACCAGGTGCTGGGCCTGGCCGCTGACCTAGAGACCCTGGGCGGTTTACCTGGGCAGGGCAGTGGGTCTGGCCGCAGCGTGCCCCGCCGGGCCCGGCCCGGCTCCGGGGTTGAGGGCGTGCCCCAGCCCCTGGAACTGCACACCGCTTCCGGCCTACCTCTGCAGGTGGGGCGCAACCACCGCCAAAACGACTGGATCAGCCTGCGGCAGGCCCGCCGCGGAGATCTCTGGTTCCATGCCCAGGAAGTGCCGGGGAGCCATGTGGTGCTGAAGAGTTCCCAGCGGCTGGCCAACGAGGGCGATCTGCAGGCCGCCGCCGATCTGGCGGCCCACTTCAGCCGCGGCCGGGGCAACCTGCGGGTCCCGGTGGTGATGGTTCCCACCGAAGACCTACAGCGCATACCCGGGGCCGCGCCCGGTACGGTGCGCCATCGCGGCGGCACCGTGCTCTGGGGCGAGCCCCAGCGCGCTCTTAGCCTGCTGGGGGAACT
>NZ_JAGQCQ010000082.1:0-11700 GCF_024346275.1 Cyanobium sp. BA20m-p-22 | reverse complement strand
GCTTCATCGGCACGCCCAAAAGTGATTACACCTGGGCCTCGGCGGGGCCGCCGAACTGGGGCGCCACGCCGCTGGCGGATAGCTACCACCGCTGCAAGGGCAGCGAATGGGATCGGTGGGAGTGGGCCCTGATGGGCAGCCGGCGCTGCCGGCTGGTGGCCGTGCGCGACCGGCTCACCGCCAGGGGATTGCGGCGCCATGGGGTGGCGGCCCTGGCCCCTGGCAACCCGATGCTGGATGGCTTCCCCCAGGCCCCTCTGCCGGCCTGGCTGGCGAGCCAAAGGCGCCTGATCCTGCTGGCCGGCAGCCGCCTGCCCGAGGCCCTCGGCAACGCCCGCCGGCTCCTGGAGTGCCTGGCGCTCTGGCAACCAAACCAGCCGGCCACAGCGCTGCTGGCCTCAGGGTCAACGCCCACAGCCCAGGCCTGGCAGGTTCTGCTCGCCCAGGCGGGATTCACGCCGGAGGCCCCAACCGCGGAGGTCGCCGCCACCGGCGCCACGGCCAGCTGGCGGCTGGGACGCCTAACCGTGCTGCTGGGCCAGCACAGCTTCACGCGCTGGGCTGGCTGGGCCGAGCTGGGGCTGGCCACCGCCGGCACCGCCACCGAACAGCTGCTGGGGCTGGGGGTGCCGGCCCTCTCCCTGCCGGGGCCGGGGCCCCAGTTCAAGGCCGGCTTTGCCCGCCGCCAGAGCCGCCTGCTCGGCGGTGCTGTGCAGCCCTGCTCCAGCCCCCAGCAGCTGGTCGATCGGCTGCGGCAGCTGCTCGCCGACCCCTCCGAGCGGGCCCGACTCGCCGCCATCGGCCGGCGCCGAATGGGCCCCAGCGGCGGCAGCGCCCAGCTGGCGGCCCTAGTGGAGCAGCGTCTACTGGGATGATGCGGCGATCTCTTGCTTGCGTCGCCATGGCCGGCATCCCCGATCGGGCCTACAACGCCGCCTGCGGCCTGCTGGCCAGCCAGCTGGGTATCAGCCTGGCGGCCGCCCGCCGCAAAGTTGACGTCAAGGCCTCCCAGCAGGGCTTCCGGGACACCCCAGCCAAACTGGCCCTGGCTGGGCAGATGCTGACGGAAGCCCAATCCAGCGGCACCAACAACCAGGAATTGCTCACCTCCCTACTTGAGGCGGTGGGCAACGATAAAAACTTCATGGTCGAAGATTGAGCCCTGCTTAGCGGTTGCCGCCGCTGGAGTGCTCGAACAACAGGTGATAGCGCTGGCGGTCGAGGTCGGCGAACACCGGGATGCAGCCAAAACAGCGCTGGGCCAGCTCCCAGCGCTCTTCGCGCTGGAGCATGGTTTCCAACCGATCCCGGGCCGGCAACAGGTAGCGCACGTCCCCTGCCGCATAGGCCAGCTGGACATCGGAGAGATCTTCAACCCGACCCCAGTCCGAGCTCTGGGCCTGCTTGTCGAGCTCCACCCCCACCAGCTCCTGCACCACCTCCTTGAGCCCATGGCGGGGGCTGTAGGTGCGCCCCAGGCGGCTGGCCACCTTGGTGCAGAAAATCGGATTCACGGTGATGCCAAGGTTTTCAGCCAGGGCCGCCACATCAAAGCGGGCAAAGTGAAACACCTTCTCAATCGCCGGGTTTTCCATCAGGGCCTGCAGCCGGGGGGCGGCGGACTGGCCGCGCGATAGGCGGATACAGCAGACGTTGTCGTGGTCGTCACAGACCTGCACCAGGCAGAGCCGATCGCGGCCGTGAATCAGGCCCATCGCCTCGGTGTCCACCGCCAGGGCCCTCGCGCCGGCATAGAGGGCTGCCCACTCCCCATCGAGGTCGCCGTCAAACACGGCGAACCGGGCTGGTGCCGGCAGGTTGCTGGGGGCGGAGGAGGCGGCCATAGAAATGGGACAGGAGCCCGCCCATGCTGCCAAGCCACATCGCGGCCCGGCGGCGGCAGAATGGCCGCCATGGCCAACCTCGGATCCACCCTCGTACTGACCTTGCTGCTGGCCATCGGCCTGGTTTTCTTTTTGCGGGCCGCCAGCAAAGACCGCACCACCGTGGTGGAGGTGCGCTCGTCACGGCCGCCCCTGGAGGTGCTGGGCCGGCTCAGCGAGTGGCTCCTGCAACGGGGCTGGCAGGCCGAATCCAGCGATCCCGAGCGACGCCACCTCTGCTTTCGCGCCCAGGTGGCCGCCAGCCCCTGGTTGGCCGTTCTGCTCTCCCTGCTAGGGGCAGTGGGCGCAGCCTGCCTCGCTCTGGTGCTGCGTCAGCTCCTGCCTTCCCTGGGCTGGTGGCCCCTGCTGCTGGCCCTGCTCGGGCCTGCGGCCGGGATGATCTATCGCAACAGGGCAAGGCGAGCCGAAACCCTCGAGCTGAGGCTGATCAGCCACGACACCGCTACCGGCAGTGCCCTGCGCCTGCGCGCCCACCGCGATGAACTGATTGCCCTGGAGCTCGAACTCGGGCCCCAGCTCGGCCTATTCAGCGACGGCAACCTGCTCAGTTCCCCCATCTGACCCCAAAGCCATGGATCGTCATCGCTGGGTGGGGGCCGCCCTGATCGGGGTTCTCTGCCTAGGCACCGCCGCCACCGCCCAAGCTCCCGTGATCGCCAACGTCGATCCGCTGACGGGGCCCCGCAGCCGCCTGAGCAAAGACTGGCTGGGCACGGTCCCCATGGCCAGCCAACCGGAGATTCTGGTGCTGGCTGGCCATGCCGATTCCCAGGGGATCGGTGGCGCCGGCACGGCGGGGGCGGCTGTGGACCTGGGCGGGGCCAAACCGATGCGGGCCACCATGCGCGACGAGCTCCACTGGAACCTGCTCACCGCCCAGGCGGTCGTTTCCCTGGGCCAGCGGCGGGGCCTGGCGATCCGCTTTTACGATCCGCCCCTGCGCACGATTGTCAACGGCGATGATCCCCGCACCAACTGGAGCGTTGGCAAAGCCCACGCCGCAGCTGGTGGCTACGCCCTCGAGATCCACTACGACGCCTACGGGCCCGACGGCGTGGGGTCGGGGCTGATCCCGCCGCTGCATCGCCCCCCCAGCCTTCTCGATGAAAGCCTGGCGGCGGCCTTTGGCCCCTATCCCCTCCACTATCGCGATGGCCTGGGGGCGCCGCGGCGCGGCATCGCCATTCTCGAAATCGGCAAGCTCGAAGGGCCCCTCGAAGCCGCCCTGCGCGATCCCAGCCGCAGCGCGGCCACCATCGATGCCATTGCCCTACGGGTGGTGGAGGCGATCGAAAGGGGCCTGGGCCGCGAACCCGCCCAGCCCCTAGCTGTCAGCTCACCGCCTGGTGGGGAGCGCAGCGCGCCTCAAGCGAGCCGTCCTCCAGCCAGTTCTGGGGCCGAGTGAACAGGTCGGTGAGCAGGGCTTCCCGGCTGCCCGGCTCGCTCTGGTAGCCATATTCCCAGCGCACCAGCGGGGGCAGCGACATCAAAATCGATTCGGTGCGGCCATTGGTCTGTAGGCCGAAGATCGTGCCGCGATCAAACACCAGGTTGAACTCCACGTAGCGGCCGCGGCGGTAGAGCTGGAAATCCCTCTCCCGCTCGCCGTAAGCCGTGGGCTGGCGCTGCTCGGCGATCGGCAGGTAGCTGGGCAGGAAGGCATTGCCGCAGGCACTCGCCAGGGCAAAAAGCTGCTCCCAGTTCTGCTCGATTGCCCCGAGGCGGTTGCTCCCCGCGGCCGCGGGGCCCTCGGGATCCTGGCCCTTGTAGAGCACCCCGAGGGGGTCCTGGTAGTCGTAGAAAATCCCGCCTACGCCGCGCGTCTCGCCGCGATGGCGGAGGAAGAAGTATTCATCGCACCAGGGCTTGAACACCTGGTAGTAGGCAGGGTTGACGCTGTCGCAGGCGTTCTTAAGGCTGCGGTGGAAATGCTGGGCATCGCTGAGAAAGGGGTAGTAGGGGGTGAGGTCGGCACCGCCGCCAAACCACCACACCGGCCCCGCCTCGAAGTAGCGGTAGTTGAGGTGAACGGTGGGGATGTATGGGTTGCGCGGGTGCAACACCATCGAAGTGCCGGTGGCAAACCAGTTGTGGCCCTTGGCCTCCGGACGCTGGCTGAGGATCGAGGGAGGCAATTCGCTGCCTTCCACCTCGGAGAAGTTCACCCCGCCCTGTTCGAAGACGCGCCCGCCCTTCATCACCCGCGAGCGGCCGCCGCCCCCCTCCGGCCGCACCCAGCTCTCCTCGGCAAAATCGCCCTCCCCGTCAAATTCAGCCAGGCCTGAGCAGATGGAATCCTGAAGGCCCATCAACAGCGCTTTTGCCCTGGTGCGGGAGTCGGCTGGCGGCGCTTCTAAGACCTTGGCCATGGACAGTGCGCCAAAGCGGCGCCGGAAAGGTCCCACCATTTCAGCCCAGCCCCCTCCCCCCAGGAGCCAGGGGGCGGCGCTCACCCTGCCAGCGCCGACCGGATCCAGGCGGATGGCCCCTAGGATCCCAGTTCCTGATTGCAGTCTCGATGGCCTCAGTCGAGCAGGCCCATGCCGCCCTTACGGCCGTCACCGATGCCGGCAGCGGCCGCAGCCTGATCGAGCTTGGCTGGATCCAGGAACCCCGCCTGGTCGGCGAGCGCGCCGTGTTCCTGCTCGCCCTGCCCGGGTTTGCCCAGGCCCAGCGGGATCGGATCGTCACTGAGGCTCGGGCCGCCCTGCTGGCCATTGACGGCGTGAACGAGGTGCAGATCGAGCTGGCCCAGCCCACAGGCGCCGCCCCCATCGGTGCCGCCGGCCATGGGGCGCCTGGCCCTGGGGCCGGTCAGCTCCCCCAGCGCCAAGCCATTGCAGGCGTCAGGCAGGTGATCGCGGTGAGCAGTGGCAAAGGTGGCGTGGGCAAGAGCACGGTGGCCGTAAACCTGGCCTGCGCCCTTGCCGCCACCGGGCTCAAAGTGGGCCTGCTCGATGCCGATATCTACGGACCCAATGCGCCCACCATGCTCGGGGTCGCCGATCGCACCCCAGAGGTGCGCGGCGAGGGCGCCAGCCAGGTGCTCAGCCCGGTCGAATGCTGCGGCATCGCCATGGTGTCGATGGGGCTGCTGATTCAGGAAAACCAGCCCGTTGTCTGGCGCGGACCGATGCTCAACGGCATCATCCGCCAGTTTTTGTATCAGGTGGAGTGGGGCGAACGGGATGTGCTGATTGTGGATCTGCCCCCTGGCACCGGCGACGCCCAGCTCACCATCGCCCAGGCCGTGCCGATGGCCGGAGCGATCATCGTCACCACCCCCCAGCTGGTATCGCTTGCCGATGCCCGCCGCGGCCTGGCGATGTTTGTGCAGATGGGCGTCAGCGTGCTGGGCGTGGTCGAGAACATGAGCGTGTTCATTCCTCCCGACGCACCGGAGAAGCGCTACGCCCTTTTCGGCAGTGGTGGCGGTGCCCGCCTCGCTGAGGAGGCTGGGGTGCCGCTGCTAGCCGAACTACCCCTGGAAATGCCGGTGCGGGAAGGGGGCGATGCCGGTCGGCCGGTGGTGCTCTCCCATCCCGAATCCGCCAGCGCCCAGGCCCTGATGGCCCTGGCCCGGCGCATTGGCGCGGCCCACCTGGTGCCGGCCTGAGAGCCATGCTGAGCCAGTCAGGGCGGCGCAATAAGAGGGTCTTCGGCGCCGGCGGTGGCCGCCGCAGTCCCCTGGCCAGGGTCGACCTGGTGCTCTGGGGCGTTCCTTTGGCCATGGCAGCGCTGGCCGGCATCCTGATCGCCAGCACCCAGCGCCAGGCCAATTACGCCGACTGGTACCAGCACTGGGTGACGGCGGCGGTGGGCATGGTGGTGGCCCTGCTGCTGGCCCGGCTGCCCCTGGAGCGCCTGCTTCCTTTCAAGTGGCCGATCTACATCGCGATGGTGGCCAGCCTGATCGCGGTGCGCCTCGTGGGCACAAGTGCCCTGGGGGCCCAGAGCTGGATCAACATCGGCGGTTTTTACGTCCAGCCCTCGGAATTTGCCAAGCTCGGCGCGATCCTGCTGCTCGCCGAGGTGCTGGCCCGGCACCCGGTTGATCGCCCCGTAGATCTGGTGCGGCCTGTGGGCCTGATCTCCCTGCCCTGGCTGCTTGTGTTCGTGCAGCCCGACCTGGGCAGTTCCCTGGTCTTCGCAGCCGTGCTGCTGGTGATGCTGTTCTGGGCGGGGATGCCCGGAGCCTGGGTGCTGTTGCTGCTATCGCCCCTGGTGACAGCCATCACGGCCGGCGCCCTGCCGGTGCTGCTGCTGGGCTGGATTCCTCTGGTGGGCTGGATGGCCTGGAAAAGCCTTCCCTGGAAAAGGGTGGCCCTGGCGATCAGCCTGGCGGTGCAAGGGCTGTTTGCCGTGGCAACACCCTGGTTATGGCAGCACGGCCTGCGGCCCCACCAGCGGGCCAGACTGACCCTCTTCCTCGATCCGGGCCAGGACCCCCTCGGTGGGGGCTACCACCTGCTGCAGAGCACGGTGGGTATCGGCTCCGGACAGATCTGGGGAACAGGGTTGATGCAGGGATCCCTCACCAAGCTGCGTTTCATCCCGGAGCAGCACACCGATTTCATCTTCAGCGCCCTGGGGGAGGAAACGGGTTTCCTGGGCTCGGTGCTGGTTGTGGCGGGTTTCGCCCTGCTGATGGCCAGGCTGCTGCAGATCGCGGGCCGGGCCCGCAGCGACTACGAGGCCCTGGTGGTGGTAGGAATCGGCGCGATGCTGATGTTTCAGGTGGTGGTGAATATCAATATGACCATCGGCCTCGGACCGATCACCGGCATCCCCCTGCCATGGCTGAGCTACGGACGTTCCGCCATGATTGTTAACTTCATAGCCCTCGGCCTATGTGCCTCCGTGGGCCGCCGGGGCCGAACAGCCCAGGGAGCCTGGTGAGCCTGGCCGACCTACGGAGTGCCCTGGCGGACGGCGTGCCGGCTGGCGCCAGCAGCGAAGACAGCGTGCGGCGCCAGTGGTGGGCGGCCCTGGCCACCCTGCAGGAGGACTTCCTGCTGCCGATGCAACCCCTTAAAGGGCTGTGGCTGGCGGCCCCCCTGCCTGCCCTCTACGAGCCGGTGCTGTTGCAGCAACTCCAGGGCTGGGTGTGGGCGCCCAGGGAACTCGCCGACCTGCTGACGAGCTCCGCTCCCCTGCTGGGGGGAGCCGGCAGCTCCCCAACCGGGGGGGCGGGCGCAAGCGGTTTCCAGCGGCTGCCCCTGGAGCCGGCCGATGGCACCGATCCGCTGCTGCTGGTGATGACCCCCCGCCTGCAGGTGGCGCTCTGCCTCGATGGTCCCCCTGAGGGCCGGCGCCTGATCGCCCGATTCGACCCGGAGGCCCTTTCCAAAGCCCTCAACCTGATCCACGGACGCCTGCTGGCCAGCGACCCCGGGGCCTCGACGGCCCTGCGCACCGCCCTGGAGGAGCTGGGCCCCCTGCGCAGCGAAGAGCAGCTGGGGGTGCGGTTCTGGCCCCGGGTGGGGGAACGGCTCGCCGCCATCGCGCCGAGCCTCACCCTCCAACCCCTGGTGCACGGGGGCAAGGGTCGGGACCGATCCCCCACTGACATCCCCCGGGAGGTGAGTAGCGAACTGGCCCTGCTCGAAGCGCTCACCCACGAGGTGCGAACTCCCCTCGCCACAATTCGCACCCTGATTCGCTCCTTGCTGCGGCGCGGCGACCTGCCGCCGCTGGTGCGCGGGCGCCTCGAGCAGATCGATGGCGAATGCAGCGAGCAGATCGATCGATTTGGCCTGATCTTTCTGGCGGCCGAGCTCCAGCGCCAGCCAGGCAACGACCAGCCCCTGGGCCAAAACGATCTGGCCCGCACCGACCTCAGCCAGGTGCTGCTTCAGCAGCAGGAACTGTGGAAACGGCAGCTGGCCCGCCGCGGCCTGGAGTTGGAATTGTTGGTCCCAGCTGGCCTTTCGCCCGTGCTCAGCGATCCGGCCCGGCTGGAAACCATGCTCGGCGGCCTGATCGACCGGTTCAGCCGCAGCCTTCCCGCCGGCAGTCAGGTCAGCGTCAGCCTGCTGCCGGCAGGTTCCAGGCTCAAGCTGCAACTGAGCAGCGAGGGCCATCGCCCGGAAGAGCCGGTGCTGGATGGCGAGGGCGACCAACGGGAGCTGGTGGGGCCGGTGCTGAGCTGGAACCCCGCCACCGGCAGCCTGCAGCTCAGCCGCCAGGCCACCCAGCGGCTGTTCCATCGCCTCGGCGGTCGTCTGACCGAACGCAGCGGCAGTGGCCTGACCGTTTTTTTTCCCGTGTGCTGAGCGGCCGGTTTGTTGACGGGTGTGAAGACTGCGGGCGAAGCGCAGAACGGGCCAAAACCTCAGTGCTAGCTTCCGGTTGAAACGTTCCAAAGCCATGGCAGCTACGGCGCTCAGCGGTCAACTCCCGAAGTACCTCGGCAGCACCGGCGGCCTGCTGAATTCCGCCGAAACGGAGGAGAAATACGCAATTACCTGGAGCAGCCCGAAGGAACAGGTGTTTGAGCTGCCCACCGGCGGGGCCGCCCACATGAACGCGGGCGACAACCTGATGTACTTCGCCCGCAAGGAGCAGTGCCTGGCCCTTGGCACCCAGCTGCGCACCAAGTTCAAACCCAGAATCGAGGACTACAAGATCTACCGGATCTATCCCGGTGGGGACACCGAATTCCTGCACCCCAAGGATGGCGTCTTCCCGGAGAAGGTGAACGAAGGTCGCCCCATGGTGGGCCACAACCCCCGCCGGATCGGCGCCAACCCCAATCCGGCCAACCTCAAGTTCACCGGCAAGAACAGCTTCGACGCCTGAATCGCGTCGACCAACTCCCATAAGGGCGGGGCCTGGGTGCCCCGTTTTTTTTGCCCGCCAAACCGATGCCGAGCACCGATCGCGATGGCTTAGCCCAGCAGGCGTTTCTGGACATGGTGGCAGCCGGCCACAACTTCATTCCCCTCTGGAAACGCTGGCCCGCCGACCTGGAAACGCCCCTCACCACCTGGCTGAAGGTGGGAGCAGCAAGTGAGCACGGCGTGCTGCTGGAGTCAGTGGAGGGCGGCGAGCGCATCGGCCGCTGGAGCTTCGTGGTCAGCGACCCCCTCTGGACCCTCACCAGCCGCGGTGCCCACTCCCAGCGCCGCTGGCGCGATGGCCGCTGCCAAACCCTGCAGGGCAACCCCTTCGAGCTGCTGCGCGAGTGCCTGGAGCCCCTCTCAAGCCCGCCGATTCCGGGGCTGCCTCCGGTGGGCCAGCTGTTTGGCTTCTGGGGCTACGAACTGATCCGCTGGATCGAGCCGATTGTGCCGGTGCACCAGCCCGGGGAGGACTCCCCCCCGGATGGGTCCTGGATGCTCGCCGACAGCCTGCTCGTGTTCGACCAGGTGAAGCGCCAGATCACCGCCGTGGCCTACGCCGACCTCAGCGGCGGCCAAGACCGGCAGATGGCCTACGCCGCCGCTGCCGCCCGCATCAGCGCCCTGGAAGAGCGCATGCACGCCCCCCTGCCAGCCTCGGTGACTCCCCTGCGCTGGCACGACGCCAGTCCGGCTGAGATGGCCAAGAGCCTGATCACCAGCAGCAACTTCGGCCAGGAGACCTTCGAGGCGGCGGTGCTCCAGGGCGAACACCACATCGAGGCGGGGGATGTGTTCCAGCTGGTGCTTAGCCAGCGGCTGGAAACCCGCATTGACCGCGATCCCTTCGAGCTCTACCGCAGCCTGCGCATGGTGAATCCTTCGCCCTACATGGCCTTCTTCAACTTTGGCGGCTGGTATCTGATCGGCTCCAGCCCCGAGGTGATGGTGAAGGCCGAACCGATCCCGGAGGGGGGAGTGAAAGCCTCGCTGCGGCCGATCGCAGGCACCCGCCCCCGCGGTCGCGACGAAGCGGAAGACCTGGCCCTAGAAAAAGAGCTGCTGGCCGATCCCAAGGAACGGGCCGAGCACGTGATGCTTGTTGACCTCGGCCGCAACGACCTGGGCCGCGTCTGCCAGCCCGGCACGGTGAAGGTGGGCGAGCTGATGGTGATCGAGCGCTATTCCCATGTGATGCACATCGTCAGCCAGGTGGAGGGACTGCTGGCCGAGGGGCAAACCGTGTGGGACCTACTGATGGCCTCCTTCCCCGCCGGCACCGTCAGCGGCGCCCCCAAAATCCGCGCCATGCAACTTATTCATGCCCTGGAGCCCGATGCCCGGGGCCCCTACTCCGGGGTGTACGGCGGAGTTGACCTGGGCGGCGCCCTCAACACCGCCATCACCATTCGCACCATGGTGGTGCTGCCCCATCCAGAGGGGGGCTGGCGGGTGCAGGTGCAGGCCGGCGCCGGGGTGGTGGCCGATTCCAACGCTGCTGCCGAATACCAGGAAACCCTCAACAAGGCCCGCGGCATGCTCAAGGCAATTGCCTGCCTGCTGCCCCCCCAGCCATGAAGGATCCCCTGTTGCTCAAGGGCTTTGAAGTGGAGCTCTACACCGGTCGGGCCGACGGCACGGTGGTGGGTTGCTCAGCGGCGGCGGCGGCGGCCCTGGAGGGCTTCGTCACCGAGCCCGACCAACGCAACCTG
Organism: Cyanobium sp. BA20m-p-22; assembly: GCF_024346275.1. NCBI lineage: Bacteria > Bacillati > Cyanobacteriota > Cyanophyceae > Synechococcales > Prochlorococcaceae > Cyanobium > Cyanobium sp. BA20m-p-22. The sequence goes on along the minus strand of NZ_JAGQCQ010000082.1, from coordinate 1,242 downwards.
GAATACATCACGCCCCCCGATGCCAGTTACGCGCGCCAGCTACAGCTGTTGATCGAGCCGCGTCAGCGCCTGCGCCGGTGGCTGGCCAGCCGCCAGCTCACCCTGCTGCCGGGCAGCGCCCTCAGCCTGGGCAACAGCCGCCATTTCGAGCGCTCCGACCCGGCAAACCCTTACCACAGCTACATCGAGGCCACCTACGGCACCAAGGTGGTTACCGCCAGCGTGCACATCAACCTGGGGCCCATCAGCGACCGGGGCCCCGGGCAAATGGACCGCCTGTTTGCCGGCCTCCGCCTGCTGCGCTGCGAGGCTGCCCTGCTGCTGGCCCTCAGCGCCAGTTCCCCCTTCCTCGACGGCGAGGTCACCGGCGCCCACTCCCAACGCTGGCTGCAGTTTCCGCTCACCCCGGCCGAGGTGCCGCTGTTCCTCGACCACCAGCACTACATCAACTGGATGGGGCAGCAGCTGGAGCTCGGCACGATGCAGAACGTGCGCCACCTCTGGACCTCAGTGCGGCCCAATGGGGACAACCGGCCCCACGACCTCAACCGGCTGGAGATCCGCATCTGCGACCTGGTGACGGATCCGCTTCTGCTGTTGGCGATCACGGCCTTCGCCGAACTGCGGCTGCAGCAGTTGCTGCGCCAGCCGGAACACTGCGACCCCCTCCAGGCCAGCAGCCTGACACCAAGCGAATTGGCCCTCCTGGCCGACGCCAACGAAAAGGCCGCGGCCGTCTCAAGCCTGGAAGCCACCCTGCACCACTGGCGCCATGGGCAGCCGGTGCTGGCAAAGAGCTGGTTGCTTGAGGAGCTTGCAGCCCTGGCCCCCCTGGCCAGCGAGCTCGGGCTCACGCAGCTGCTGGCGCCGTTGGGAGGGGTGCTGGAACAGGGCAATCAGGCCATGCGCTGGCTGGCTGGCCACCAAGCCGGGGTTCCGATCAGCAAGTTGCTCTCCCTGGAGATCGCTGCCATGGCAACCCGGGAAGTTGAACTGCTGGAGGCAATCGCCACAGACGCCGGGCCGCTCCCTTTGGGATGATCATGGCTCTGTTTGCTGCTCAGCCAGGCCCAATGGGGGAGTCAATGCCCAGCCCCACCCTCACCTCCCCGACTTCCCAGCGGGTCACCCGGCTACTGGGCGAGCGCCTGGAGCTAGTGGAAGACCTCTGGGAAACCGTGCTCCACAGCGAGTGTCCCGCCGGTCAGGCGGAGCGCCTGCTGCGGCTCAAGCACCTGAGCG
>NZ_JAGQCQ010000081.1:0-11906 GCF_024346275.1 Cyanobium sp. BA20m-p-22 | reverse complement strand
GCCCCGGCGGCGGCGGTGTGGATACGGATCTGGTGGGGCCGGCCCGTGGCGATGGCAACCTCCACCAACCAGGAGCCCTCGCCCCGCTCCAGCAGGCGCAGCGCGCTGGAGGCCGGCAGGGCGGCGGGATCGGCGCTGGCTGCCGGGGCAGCGGCCCAGATGCTCCCCAGCCGCCCGTGGGGGCGCCGGCTGATCGGGGTGGCCAGCTCCAGGCTCTCGCCGGGGTGTAGGGCCAGCAGGGCCGAGCCGGGGACGGGGGGCTGGAGCAGGGCCCGGTAGGTCTTGCGGCAGGGGCCCGAGCGGGCGGCCAAAGGGCTGGAGCTCTCGCGCAGCAGGGCGCTCAGCCAGGCGCGGCCGGCGCGGGAGCGGGCGCAGACCAGCAATCCCGAAGTGAAGCGGCCCAGGCGATGCACGGGCCGGGCCGCCGGCCAGCGCAATCGCAGCTGGGCCAGCAGGGTGTGATCCAGGAAGCCCCCCGCCGGCAACACGGGCAGGCCGCTGGGTTTATCAAATACCAGCAGGTCCCCGTCATCGAACAGGGGGCCTGGCAACTCCGGCACGGCGGGTTCGTGCCAGGGGGGCCGATGCCAGATCAGATCATCCCCGGCTGCGAGGGGCCCATCGGCCCGGAGCTGCTGGCCGTTCCTGCAGACCTCACCGACGGCAAGCCGCTGTAGCCACACCTGCCTAGGGGAATGGGGATAGCGGGCGGCGTAGAGGGCACTGGTCAGCTCGCCGGCATCAGCTGGACCCACCCGATCGCGGTAGGCATGGCCGCGGTTCAGCCTCTCGCTCGCCAAGACGGGTTACACCACCAGAGCGTGCTCGAGGGCGTAGCGCACCAGCTCGGTGCGGCTGGCGGTGCCGGTCTTGATGAATAGCCGGCTCACATACTTCTCGACGTTGCGGATCGAGGTTTCCAGTCGGCGGGCGATCTCCTTGTTCATCAACCCCTCTGCCACCAGCTGCAGCACCGAGGCCTCCCGCGGCGTGAACACGTGCTCAGGCGCACTGAGCGGCTTTTTGGTGCCACCGGTGGCGAGCAGGGAGCGGATTTCGGTGATCTGCTTGGAGAGCTGGCCGATGTCGGCGTCGGCGAAGCGGGCAGCCTCCGCCAGCAGACGCTGTTGGCGGTTGACGACGTTATTGACCCGAGCCACCAACTCGTCGGGGTCGAAGGGCTTGGGGATGTAGTCGTCGCAGCCGGCCTGGAAGCCGGTGACGCGATCGGCCGTCATGCCCTTGGCGGTGAGAAAGATCACCGGCGTGCCGCCCAGGCGCTCATCGGCCCGCAGCTTCTTGAGCAGCCCGTAGCCATCGAGGCGGGGCATCATCACGTCGCTGAGGATCACGTCAGGCAGCATCTCCTGGGCCATGGCCCAGCCCTCCTCCCCGTCAACGGCGGTGGTCACCGCAAAGCCCTCATCCTCCAGATAGGCCTTGACGGCCGTGCGCAGTCCCGGTTCGTCGTCCACCAGCAGCAGGCGCACCGGAGTTGCCTGGGGGATTTGCTGGGCAGCGTCCTGCTCGGGGGGGGTAGTGGATTCTGGGTTCATGGGGGCCAGTCTGCAGGGGTTCAGCGGGGTGGGCCAGGCAGGGCCTGCTCGGATTCCCGAAGCGTGCCGCTGTAGCCCAGCTGGCGGGCCAGGGCCGCCAGGCCAGCCGGGTCCTTGCCGGCCTGCTCGGGGAAACAGGTGGCCCACCACACCAGCTGGTCAATCCGGTTGGCCGGGGTGATCGCGCCGCCGGGGTTGAGGGTCCGCACAAAGAAGGTGAACCCATTGCTGGTCACCCGCAGCGGCGCCTCAGGGGTGCAGCGAATTGTTTCGCTGCGGACCTGGACATTATTGGGTTGCTCATCCCAGAACTTGATCCGCCACAGGCCTGGATTGGCTGGATCGGCCACCGCGCCATAGATGCCGAAGGCCTGCTTGCCGCCCAGCCCCGGACGCTCCTCCAGCAGGATCAGCCCCGGCGGCCGCGCGTCCTCGGGCCGCACCCCGCCGCCCTCGGCCCACACTGGCGGCGCCAGCAGGGCGGCCAGGGCCACCAGGGCAAGGGTTCTGGTTGGCAACATGGACTCCTGCACGCAGCTCCATGCTGGCCTACCTCGACCACCACGCCACCACGCCCTGCGATCCGGCGGTTGTGGCCGCAATGGCGCCCTGGTGGAACGAGCACTGGGCCAACCCCGACAGCCGCCTTTACCGCCCGGCCCTGGAGGCCGCCGCCGCCGTGGAGAGGGCCCGCGGCCAGCTGGCCCAATCCCTGGGCGCCCCTCCCCAGGCGGTGATCTTCACCAGCGGCGCCACCGAGGCCAACAACCTGGCCCTCAAGGGAACCTGCGAGCTGGCCCTGGAGCAGGGCAAACCGCGGCGGCGCCTGCTGAGCCTGGTGAGTGAGCACCGGGCCGTGCTCGACCCCCTGGCCTATCTGGGCCGCCACGGCTTCCCCTTGGAGCTACTGCCGGTGGCGCCCGATGGCCTGGTGGATCTGGCCCGGCTCGAGGCGGCCCTGGGCGACGACGTGTTGCTGGTCAGCGTGATGGCCGCCAACAACGAGATCGGCGTGCTCCAGCCCCTGGCCGCGATCGCCGCCCTCTGCCAGCGCCGCGGCGTGCTGCTGCACGTGGATGCCGCCCAGGCCGCCGGCCACATCCCCCTGGCGATGGCGGAGCTGGGCATCGACCTGCTCAGCCTCAGCGGCCACAAGTTTTACGGGCCCAAGGGGGTGGGTGCCCTGCTGGTGCGGCCAGGGCTAGGCCTGGCGCCCCAGCTGCATGGCGGCGGCCAGCAGAACGGGCGGCGGGCCGGCACCCTGGCTGTGCCCCTGATCGTGGGGCTGGGGGAGGCGCTGGTGCTGGCCGAAGCCGACCGGGTCGACCGGGCCGCTCGGCTTGGGGCCCTACGCGACCAGCTCTGGGCCGGACTGCAGCAGCTGGGGGGGGTGGGGCTCAACGGCTGCCTGGCCCCCAGGCTGGCCCACAACCTCAACGTCACCGTCGAGGGCGTCGACGGCCAGCAGCTGCACCAATTACTGCGCCGCCAGCTGGCGGTGAGCAGCGGCTCGGCCTGCAGCTCCGGCAGCCCCTCGCATGTACTGGCGTCCCTGGGCCGCAGCCGCACCGAGGCGGCCGCCTCAATCCGCTTCGGGCTCGGCCGGGGCAGCACGGAGGCCGAGATCGATCTGGCCCTCGCGGCGGTGACGGAGGCGGTCATCGCGCTGCGCCGCTGAAGGTCCGCCATCGCAGAGCGGCAGGACCGCACACCCCGTCACGTCGACGGCAGCGGAGCCACGTCCACAGCCCTTGAGGTGACCCTGCTCAGCTGAGGCCTCAGACGCCAGAGCCAGCCAACCGCCAGTCCCATGGGATAGCCTGCATGGATATCCCATTGCGCAGCAGCCATGGTGGCGGTCACCAAGCTCTTCCTCAGCAACCGCAGCCAGGCCGTGCGCATCCCGGCCCCGCTGCGCCTGCCGGATTCCGTGACGGCCGTTGAAGTGCGCGCCTGCGGCCAGGAACGGATCATCGCCCCGGTGGGCAGCAGCTGGGACAGCTTTTTCCGCGACGGCCCCACCGCCTCCGACGACTTTCTGGCTGAGCGCCCATCCCAGGGTCAAAGCGAGCGGGAATCGCTCTGAATCAGCCGATGCTCCGCTATCTGCTCGACACCAATTTCTGCATCTACGTGATCAAGCAAAGGCCCCAGGAGCTTCTGAGCAGCTTCAATCGCCACGCTGGCCATATGGCAATCTCCACGATCACCCTGGCGGAACTGCTGCATGGCTGCGAAAAGAGCAGCGATCCCAGCCGCAATCTGGCGGTTGTGGAGAACTTCTGCAGCCGTCTCGAGGTGCTCGCCTATGGGCCAAAAGCGGCCCAGCACTATGGCCAGATCCGCGCCGATCTGGAACGAAAAGGCCAACCCATCGGCGTCAACGATCTGCACATTGCGGCCCACGCCCGCAGCGAAGGGCTCACCCTGGTGAGCAACAATCTGCGTGAGTTCAACCGGGTGCCGGGGCTGCTGCTGGATAAATGGATCTGAGACCCTTCGCCTCAGGCCCGCAGCACGGTGGGGCACCTCCGAGCAACGGCTCGCCCCTTGGCTCGCCAGCAAACGCGACGAAATATTTTTGGCCACCAAGACCGGCGAGCGCGAAGGTTCCGCAGCCCGCGCCGAACTGGAACGAAGCCTCGAACGGATGGGTGTCGACTCGGTAGACCTGATCCAACTGCACAACTTGGTCGAAGCTGATGAATGGGAGCAGGCCTTCGCCCCCAACGGCGCAGTCGCCTCGCTCTTCTCAGCGCGCGAGGAGGGATTGTGCCGCCACATTGGCATCACCGGTCATGGACAGCACAGCGCCGCTATGCATCTGCGCAGCCTCAGCCGGGCCAGCTTCACATTCGAGCGATGCCCGTCTGCTGGAGCTCACCTGCGACGCAGCCGAGTCCTTCAAGGGCAGTGGACCTGACCCCAAGCAATTAGCGAACGACCGCCTTACGCACTCGATGGCACCGATCTTTGACTCCCCAGCCTCGCGGTGAGCTGCGGCTCAGCTCGTCAGCCAGATGAAGCCCAGCACCCCCACCAGGGCGAGCAGGGCCTGGGCCAGGCGGCTCACCAGCATCCCCGCCACCACCGCCAACCCCACCTGTAAGGCCCGCCCTGGGGCGCCGCGGGCCGCCAGCCACTGGGCCAGGCTCGCCCCCAGAAAGGGGCCCAGCACCAGGCCCAGCACGGGTCCGCCCAGGGGCAAGGCCGGCAACATGCCCAGCAGTCCCGCCAACAGCCCCAAGCCCGCCCCGATCGGGGCCCAGCGACTGGCCTGCAGCCGGGCAGGTCCAAGCAGCAGCCCAAGGGCCTCAGCCGCCCAGCCGAGCAGCAACAGCAGCCCGGCTAGGAGCAGCGGCGGCCAGGCGGCATTCCAGCCCACCGCCCACAGCCAGAGCAGGGCCCCCAGGGGCAGCAAGGCCAAACCCGGCAACACGGGCAGCAGGGAGCCGGGGATCGCCAGCAGCTGGATCCCCAGGGCAAACCACCAGACCAGCGCTGGCTCAATCACCAAACTTGCTCAATCACCAAACTGGATCATTCACCAAACACGACCATTCATCAAAACAGGCCAACCATAAAAACCGGCCCTGCCACCAAACCGTTACGGGCCGGGTGCGGGAACCTGTCTCGATCGCTACCGTCAGGCCCAACTACCTCTGACCATGGCCCCTACTCCCGCAGGCGACAGCCGCCTCAATGTGCTGCAGGCTGTCGAAGAGGGCTGGGCAGCCTTCTGTCGGGCTCCCTGGGTCTTTTTGTTGTTTGAAGCCCTCTCTGCGGTGATCCTGCTGCCATTTGCAGCCCTCAGCGCCGTGGGCGGAGCCCGCCTGGCCGAAGTCAACGAGCTGATGGGCGTGCACCCCGTCGGCGCCTGGATGGCCCTGATCGTTGGCGTGATCGGCTATGTGATCGTTGCCCTCTGGACCGTCGTCGGCCTGACCCGCGGCGCCTGGCTGAGCTTGGAGGGGCGCAAGCCCTGCTTCGCCGACTTCACCCGTTGGGACCGCCCCGCCAGCGCCCGCCTGCTCGGTTCAGCCATCCTGCTGGCAATCCTGGTGGCCGTCGCCGGGGCCATCGCCGCCCTGATCGGTGCCGGCTTGGGCAAGCTCAACGAGGCCCTCACCGTGATCCCGATGGTCGTGGTGGCCATTTTCTTCATCTGGCTGCTGGTCACCCAGAAATTCCTGATCCAGGTGTCGCTGTTTGGCACCCCTAAGGCCACCGCCACGATCGGCACCGGCATTAAAGGGGTGAACCCCAGCTGGTGGATGGTGCTCTGGCTCGGCATTGTCGAAGGGGTGATCCACTCCATTGCCGCCCTGTTCAGCTACGGCGGGCTGCTGGTTGTGGTTCCGGTGGTGCTGTGCATCTCCACCGCCGCCTACCGCCAGCTGTTCGGCAGCGAAGACCGCACCGGCCTGCTCAACTGAGCCGCCGCCGCGCAACCCGCAACCGGGCGCTGCGGCTGCGCGGATTCGCCTCCGCCTCCTCCGGCGTGGCCTGAATCGCCTTGCGAGTCACCCGCTCCAGCCGCCCATCGCTGAGGAAAGCGGTCTTCACGCGCCGATCCTCCAGGGAGTGGAAGCTGATCACCCCGAACAGGCCGCCAGGTACCAGCCAATCCGGCGCCGCCGTCAGCAGCCGATCGAGAACACCCAGCTCATCGTTCACGGCGATACGCAGGGCCTGGAAGGTGCGGGTGGCGGGATGGATGCGGCCCCGCCGCGCCTTGGGGGGGTAGCAGCCAGCGATCAGATAGGCCAGGGCGGCGGTGCCGCTGAAGCTCCCCTGCTCGACCAGGTGCTCCTTGATCTTGCGGGCGATGCGGCGCGACAGGCGCTCCTCGCCGTAGGCATAGATCAGGTCGGCCAGCTCCGTCTCGTCCAGCCGGTCGATCAACTCCCCGGCGGTCTCGCCGGCCTCGGGGTTCATGCGCATGTCCAGCGGGCCGGCCAGCCGGAAACTGAAGCCCCGCGCCGCCACGTCGAGCTGGGGACTGCTCACCCCCAGGTCGGCCAGCACCGCCACTGCCGGCTCGGCCGGGATGTGGTCGGCAAAGTTGGTGGCCACGATCGTGACGCGATCAGCAAACGGGGCGAGGCGCTCGGCGGCGGCGGCACGGGCGCTCGGATCCTGGTCCAGCCCTACCAGGTGCAAGCCGGGATTTGCCTGCAGCAGCAGGGCGCTGTGGCCGCCGCCGCCGAGGGTGCAATCGATCAGCAATCCTTCGAGCTCGGCAAAGCTCTCCAGCAGCGGCTGGGCCAGCACCGGCAGGTGGACAAAGGCGGCGCCTTCGGGGTCAGCCATGGGCTGCCGCGGAGGGCAGCAGCCAACGGGCCAGCCGCTCTCCCCAGGCTGCTCGCTGCTTAGCCAGCCAGGATTCACTCTGGCGGAACTGGAGGCAGAGGGCCGGCAGCTCCTGCTCCAGCTCGGGATGGCCGAGGGCCTCCAGCAGGGTCTTCAGCAGGCCCAACTCGGCCGCGCCCCCCTCACCATCGGCCGCCGCAAACAGGCAGTAGCAACGACCCACCGCCAGACGGTGGGCGCCATCACCAAGGGCGGCCAGACCCGCGCCGATGCGGCCCAGGTCGGGGCTGTCCCGCATGTTGATGCTGCGCAGCTGGCTATCGGAGAGCTTGAGCCGAGCCAGGCATTCCCGGTAGAGCTCCCATTCCTGCTGGCCAAAGCGGCCATCGGCCAGGCTCAGGGCCAGGGCACCCTGCACGATCACCAGGCCCTGGTCGTTGGCCTGTACGGCCGGGGGCAGCGCCGTTACCAGGCTGCCAACCAAGCGCTGGCGCACCTGGGCAGCACGACGCTGGCTCGGGGCCAGCAACCAGGCCGACAGAGCCCCTGCAGGCCGGGCCAGGAGGCGGTGCAGGAAAGAGCGTTGTCGCCGGGCCATGGGTGAGCTGCCGCGGGAATCTCGGCCAACTTTAGGGAGAGTGACTACGGGGCCACAAGGTTTCCTAAGCTGGTATGAACGCCCTACAAGCCACGGCCCCATGACGCAGCTGGAAACGCGCACGGAGCCGATGGTGGTCAACTTCGGCCCCCACCACCCCTCAATGCACGGGGTGTTGAGGCTGGTGGTGACCCTCGACGGTGAAGACGTGGTGGATTGCGAGCCGGTGATCGGCTACCTGCACCGCGGCATGGAGAAGATCGCCGAAAACCGCACGAACGTGATGTTCGTGCCCTACGTGAGCCGCATGGACTATGCGGCCGGCATGTTTTACGAAGCGATTGTGGTGAACGCGCCGGAACGGCTGGCCGATGTGCCGGTGCCCAAGCGCGCCAGCTACATCCGCGTGCTGATGCTGGAGCTCAACCGCATCGCCAACCACCTGCTCTGGCTTGGCCCCTTCCTGGCGGACGTGGGCGCACAAACGCCATTTTTCTACATTTTCCGGGAGCGGGAAATGATTTACGACCTCTGGGAAGCGGCCACCGGTCAGCGACTGATCAACAACAACTATTTCCGCATTGGTGGTGTAGCCGCAGACCTGCCCTACGGCTGGCTGGAAAAGTGCCTCGACTTCTGCGACTGGTTTGGTCCCAAGATCGACGAATACGAGAAGCTGATCACCAATAACCCGATCTTCCGGCGGCGGATCGAGGGCCTAGGGGTGATCAGCCGCGAGATGGCGATCAACTGGAGCCTGTCAGGCCCAATGTTGCGCGCCTCGGGCGTGCCCTGGGACCTGCGCAAGGTAGATCACTACGAGTGCTACGACGACTTCGACTGGTCGGTGGTGACAGAACAGGAGGGCGATTGCTTTGCCCGCTATCGCGTTCGCGTCAAAGAAATGCGCGAATCCCTGAAGATCCTGCGCCAGGCCTGCGAGATGATCCCCGGGGGGCCCACCGAAAACCTCGAGGCCCGCAAGCTTGCAGAAGGCAAAGGTGGCCCGTCCTCGGCCTTCGATTTTCAATACGTGGCCAAAAAAGTGGCCCCTACCTTCAAGATTCCAAGCGGTGAGCTCTACACCCGGCTGGAATCTGGCAAGGGCGAAATCGGTGTATATATCCAGGGCAACGACGACGTCACCCCTTGGCGCTTCAAGATCCGCGCTGCCGACTTCAACAACCTGCAGATCCTGCCCCACATTCTCAAGGGGGCCAAAGTAGCCGATATCATGGCGATCCTCGGCTCGATCGACGTGATCATGGGCTCGGTAGATCGCTGAATAGCCTTAACTGCTGACCCCGTTTCTGCGCCGAATTCAACAGGCAGGTTTTTTGCTGCCCGCCGGCCTCACCGTCTATCTCTGGCTCAAGGGCGGCTACTCCCACCTGCCGGGCTGGAGCTGCCCACTGAGGGCGCTCACGGCCATCCCCTGCCCCACCTGCTTTCTCACCCGGGCCACCGAGCTGGCGTTGCGGGGGGATCTGGCGGGTTCGCTGGAGCAGCACGCCTTCGGGCCGCTGGTGGCCGCGGGGCTGATCTGGTGGAGCATCGCGGCGATTCGAAAGCGACGGTTGCGACCCCGCACTCTGCCCACCTGGCCCCTGGCCTGGGCGGCCGCGGGGCTGCTGGGCTACTGGATGTTGCGGCTGGGGCCGGGAGCCTTCCCCTCGAGGTGAGGGCAGCAAGGAGGGGCAGAGGAGGGAACAGATGGGGGAACAGATTGCCTTCAGCACTCAGGCATGGGTCATTAAGTATTGGCCATTACCATTGAATTCACCATCGCAGGTGGCAAAAATTGTGCCAAGCAACAACAGGTGAAATCGCCAGATGCGCCTAAATTTGGCATACTCCATGCCATAGTCCAAGTGGCTTACAAAGTCCTGCGAAGCATCGAATCGATCGAGCCATGCGGTGAGCGTCTGATGGTAGTTGGATCCATTCATATACCAACGCTGAACGGTTTTGAGGTCGACACTGTGACTTGGAATGGCGTCATGGTTCCAATAGCGACCGCCGGGGAAAATGTACTTATCAGTAAAACCTGAGGACATGTTATTCGGAATCCGCACGGTGATGATGTGAATCAAAGCCTTCCCCTGGGGCTGCAGCAAGGAGGCCAGTCTGGCGAAGGCCTTTGTGAGATTACCCACATGGCAAAACACCCCAACGGAGATGATCTTGCTAAATTTTTCCGGGAACACCACCTCATTAATGTCGCCCTCTACGAGGGTGAATCGCCCCGAGCTCAGCTGGCTGCGCGGATCGTTCATCTTCGCTCGCATGTAGGCGCATTGACCTCGGCTGAGATTTACGCCGGTACAGCGCAAATTGGGAAATTTAGAAAGAATATAATTGGGCACACAGCCCCAGCCGCAGCCAAAGTCGAGAAGGTGATCGCCATCCTCAATGCCCAACCGATCAATCATCTGGTCAATCATGTGTCGCTGGGATGCTTCCAGATCCTCAGCGCCTTTTTCCCAGAACCCAGTGCTGTATTTGGGATAGATGGGTTCCCAGTCACCCAGCATCTGATTCAGCATCTGCTGCGGCCGGTCGTACTGAATGTCCATCAGTTCCTTGGCTGATTCGGCGATCCGATCCGACTCGTTAAGCACCCATTCGTAAGGCGCCAGCAAGGCGGGGAAGTGGCGGAACAGAAATGGCATCGAGGCATGGATCATGCCTCGATAAAGAGCATCTGGAATTTCGAGACCATTGATATAGGCTTCGGCCATCGCCATCTGGGTGCTGTTGAAGCCCGCTGCCAGGAGGCGGCTGCAGCGATAACCAAGCGAGCCGGCGGAAGGCTGACGCAACACCTTGGGATCAAAACGGGAAAGGTCAGAGGACTGATCGAGGCTTGCAGTAGTCATATAAACTCTCGGGTTGATCATTTCTCGCTAGATCCAGCCTCAGCCAGATTTCGATGGCCAGTGGGCAGCTGGTTACTTTCTTTACAGCTATATGAAAGGGGACAACCAGGCCTGGCCTTCGATTTACAGCAGCACTGCTCAGCCCTGCCGCAGCGGAGACCTGAACAGGGCAGAGTTGGCTATTAAATCAAGCAAGCTCATGACCGCTGGGGCCCTTGGCACAGAGGCGGATGGCTCCGCACCAGAGAGAGTTGACCCCGGCAGCTGGTTACTGCTCTGCCGCAGCGTGCGCTTCGGTGACACCGACGCCGCCGGCGTGATGCACTTCCACCAGTTGCTGGGCTGGTGCCATGAGGCCTACGAGGAGAGCCTGGAGCGCTTCGGCATTGCTGCGGCGGAGGTGTTCCCGCGGCCGGGCCATACCCCTGCCGTCGCCCTGCCGATCGTCCATTGCCAAGCCGACTTCCTGGCGCCCCTGGCCTGCGGCGATCCCCTGGCGATCAAACTGGAGCCCCGGCGGATCGATCCGGGCTGCTTTGAGCTGAAATATGGCTTCCGCAGTGGCGAGCAGGAGGTCGCCCGGGGGTTGACTCGGCATATGGCCATCAGCGCCGACAACCGCAGGCGCTGCCCCCTGCCGGCAGCAATCGAACGCTGGCTGGAGGCCTCGCGGCAGGAGCAGGGGGCACAACCCCTCTAGGGCAAGGCGGCACGGTTTCGCCTCAATCACTGGCTGCCGTAGCAGGCCGGGCTCCAACTGCTACAGAACGCAGGCCTGAAAGGTTGTGGCAGCCCGATAGCCCAAGAACAGAGCTTCCTGCAAAAACCAAAGGCGCCAGAAAGAAGCCAGAGGCAAATGAGTAGCATAGGCTACAGAAAATTTTCAGCCGGTCCTTATCGGCTCGACGATCCCCAGCCCTGGCTGGAAACCCAGATAAAAGTCGAAGCCACACCATGCCCAACCACGCTAGTGTAACTTTCTTAATCAGGCACTAAGACATCAATGGCCCTTGGAGGGGTCTACGAAGACTCTTCGGGTCTCCACGGGCAGGCATCAGAGCTTGATGAGCTACTGATTAATTCCGGGGCACATTCTAGTGCCTCTCCAGGGGCTAGCAGATCTATAGATTTTCAAGCAGAAACAAATCTGGATCCAGGCCAATCCCAGGACTATTCCCAAGCCGCGAACAATAACGAACCTGGCGATTCAAGTAATATCACGCGTTTAGATGATTCCAATCAAAGCCCTGATTCTTCAAGAGGATTCGAGCACGAATTAGCTCTACTGACAGGCCATTTGCCTGGCCTGAGCATCGATCCTGAGAATCAAATAGGCCGGAATGAACAGATCAGCGCAGCGAGCAGAGCAGACCAGAGCATAGAAGCCGCAGACATCCTAACCGGGCTTAATTCAGCAAAGGAAAGACTTCCCGCAGAAGGGACCCTGCTGGGCAACAATTTACCGCCTATAGAAGCTAACAACTTTGCTGCAGACAGCATTCTGGTACATCAACATGTTCAAGCCGATCTCAATTCAACCACTTTCCCTAATTCGATCTC
>NZ_JAGQCQ010000080.1:0-12044 GCF_024346275.1 Cyanobium sp. BA20m-p-22 | reverse complement strand
AGGTGGTGTTTCTCTGGGCTGATCAGGTGCTCACCAGTCGCAGCCTGGATGGCACCTATCCCAACTACCGGCAACTGATCCCCGATGGGTTTAGCCGCACCATCAGCCTCGATCGCCGCGCCCTTGTCTCTGCCTTGGAACGAGTGGCCGTACTCGCAGATCAGCACAACAACGTGGTGAAATTCAGCGCCGATCCGGCCACCGGCCAGCTGCTGATCCAGGCCGATGCCCAGGATGTGGGCAGTGGCTCTGAGGCCGTAGCAGCTGAGATCACAGGGGAAGGGGTCCAGATCGCCTTTAACGTGCGCTACCTGCTCGATGGTCTCAAGACGATGGCTGCCGAGAAGGTGTTGTTGCAGTGCAACGCCCCCACCACCCCGGCGATCCTTACGCCTGGCGACGGTGCCCAGTTCACCTACCTGGTGATGCCCATCCAGATCCGCAGCTGAAGGTGGGCAACCTTCCGGAGCAGTTGCTGTTGAGTGAGCTGCTGCGCAGACGGGTGCGCTGCCACCAGGGGTTGGACCACGGGGCCGGCCTCCAGGTGTGGATGCATCCCCCTGTTCACCGGGTGCTGGGCTGGATCTCGAGGCCTTCAGCGTTTGGATCCCGCCGGCTGGTGTGGAAGCTCAACCAGTTGCGCGGCTTGATCGACCTGGAAGTGTTGGTGCAGGGGGAGCCGGCCGAAACGGACCAGGGGGTGGTCGAGAGGTTGCCCTGCCTGATCGAGGCCGAGGTGCTCGACCGCCGGCAGCAACCGATGGGCACCCTGGCGGATGCCGCCATCGAGTTGGCCACCGGCCGCATTCGCCATTACCTCGTGAGCCGCAGCGATCCCCGCTTGCCCGGCAGCAGCCGCTGGCGGCTCAGCTTGGATCGCCTGGTCGACCAGCAGCCAGGCCGGGTATGGACCAATGTCGAGGGTCTCGACGACCTGCCCTTGGCCAGGGCGAGTGTGCGGCAGGACGTTTTGCGGCGCTCCCGGCGCTGGCGTGAGCAGATGCAGCAGGTGAGTGGTCGTTTTGAGGAGAAACTCGAAGGATGGTTGGAGGAAACCCCTTGGCAGGAGCCGGGTAGCCCCCCTGAGCCAGCCCAGCAGGAAGCCCAGCCAAGCCGTTCCCGAGATGACGATCCCTGGATCTGACCAACCCAGGGCGACCGTTCCAGGCACCCTCGTGGAAACTGGAAAGATCTGCCCCAGGTGTCTGTGGTCGCCGCTCCCGCCTATTCCGTTCCCGAGGCACTGAAAAAGGAGAACCTCAGCCAGGCCGACTACGACGAGATCTGCCGCCGCCTGGGCCGGGCTCCCAACCGCGCCGAACTGGGCATGTTCGGGGTGATGTGGTCGGAACACTGCTGCTACCGCAACTCGCGGCCCCTGCTTGCGGGCTTCCCCACCACCGGCCCCCGCATCCTGGTGGGCCCGGGCGAGAACGCCGGCGTGGTGGATCTGGGTGAGGGCCAGCGCCTGGCCTTCAAAATCGAGAGCCACAACCACCCCTCGGCGGTGGAGCCGTTCCAGGGGGCTGCCACGGGTGTGGGCGGCATCCTGCGCGACATCTTCACCATGGGCGCCCGGCCGATCGCCCTGCTCAATGCCCTGCGCTTTGGGCCCCTGGAGGACGGGCGCAACGTGGGCCTGATGGAGGGCGTGGTGGCCGGCATCGCCCACTACGGCAACTGCGTGGGCGTGCCCACCGTGGGCGGTGAGGTGGCCTTCGATCCCAGCTACTCCGGCAACCCGCTGGTGAACGCCATGGCCCTGGGGCTGATGGAAACCGAGCAGATCGTCTGCTCCGGCGCCGAGGGCGTGGGCTACCCGGTGGTGTACGTGGGCAGCACCACCGGCCGCGACGGCATGGGCGGCGCCAGCTTTGCGTCCGCCGAGCTCACCGAGGCCTCCTTGGATGATCGGCCCGCCGTGCAGGTGGGTGATCCTTTTCTCGAGAAAGGGTTGATTGAGGCCTGCCTGGAGGCCTTCGCGAGCGGCGATGTGGTGGCCGCCCAGGACATGGGCGCCGCCGGCCTCACTTGCAGCTGCTCGGAGATGGCCGCCAAGGGGGGGCTGGGCATCGAGCTGGACCTCGATCGCGTGCCCGCCCGCGAGACCGGCATGACCGCCTATGAGTTTCTGCTCAGCGAATCCCAGGAGCGGATGCTGTTTGTGGTGAAGCCCGGCACGGAGGAGGTGCTGATGGAGCGTTTCACCCGCTGGGGCCTGCAGGCGGCCGTGGTGGGCAGGGTGCTGCAGGAAAACGTGGTGCGGGTGCTCCAGAACGGCGAGGTGGCGGCCGAGGTGCCCGCCAGCGCCCTGGCCGACGACACCCCGATCAACCACCACGAATTGCTCAGCGAACCTCCGGCCGAGATCCAGGCCCACTGGCGCTGGAGCGAAGACCAGTTGCCAGCTGAGCTGCCGATCAGCTGGAACGGTGCCCTGCTGGAGCTGCTAGACGACCCCACCATCGCTTCGAAGCGATGGGTGTATCGCCAATACGACCACCAGGTGCAGGTCAACACCGTTGTGCCCCCTGGCGGTGCCGATGCGGCCGTGGTGCGGCTGCGGCCCCAGCAGGGGGAGGGAGCCATGGCGGCATCGAGCCGTGGCGTGGCAGCCGTGGTGGATTGCCCCAACCGCTGGGTGGCCCTCGACCCCGAGCGGGGGGCCATGGCGGCGGTGGCCGAAGCTGCCCGCAACCTCAGTTGCGTCGGCGCTGAGCCCCTGGCGATTACCGACAATCTCAACTTCCCCTCGCCGGAAACGTCCACCGGTTACTGGCAGCTGGCGATGGCCTGCCGGGGCCTCGCCGAGGCCTGCCGGGAGCTGGATACCCCCGTTACCGGTGGCAACGTCTCTTTGTACAACGAAACCCGCCTGCCCGATGGCTCCATGCAGCCCATCCAGCCCACGCCGGTGGTGGGCATGGTTGGCCTGGTGCACGATCTGGCCCAGCTGCGGGGCCTGGCTTGGCGCGAAGCCGGGGATGCCATCTGGCTGCTCGGGGTGCCCCTGGCAAGCCAGGTTGGCGCCGCCATTGATGAAAGGGTGAGCCTCTCTGGCAGCAGCTACCTGGAGCGCATTCATGGTTTGGTGACCGGTCGCCCGCCCCTGATTGACCTGGCATTGGAACGGCAGGTGCAGGCTTTCCTGCGCCAGGCCATTGGCGCCAACCTGGTGAATTCCGCCCACGACCTCAGCGATGGCGGCCTGGCGGTAGCTGTAGCGGAGTGCTGCATGGCCAGTGGCCTCGGAGCCCGTCTCGAACTGCCCCCCAGTGGCGATCGGCTGGATCGCCTGCTGTTTGCCGAGGGCGGTGCCCGCATCCTGGTCAGCGTGGCGCCGGCCCAGGCCCAGAGGTGGCAGGCGGCGCTCGCCGCTGCTGCCGTTCCGGCCCAGCCGATTGGGACGGTCACGGCCCTGGCCCGCCTGACGATCAGCCAGGCCGGCAGCTTGCTGTTGGATCAGGATGTGGAGGCGCTGCAGAGCTGCTATGAGCAGGCCATCCCCCGGCGCATGGGTGGGGATCTGGTGCAGAATGGCCGTTCCCTCTGATCCCGAATGGGTCCGTGCTGGTGATGCATTCGGACCCCACCGATCAGCGGCCCGATAAACCAGAGGAGGCCTGCGGCATCTACGCCGTACTGGCGCCTGGGGAGCCGGTGGCAAACCTCACCTACTTCGGCCTCTATTCCCTCCAGCACCGCGGCCAGGAGTCGGCAGGTATCGCCGTCTTCGATGCCGGCCACAAGGTACGACTGCATAAAGACATGGGCCTGGTCAGTCAGGTGTTCGACCAGGACGTTTTGGAACGCCTGGTCGGCGACCTGGCCGTAGGCCACAACCGCTACTCCACCACCGGTAGCAGCAAGGTGTGCAATGCCCAGCCGGTGGTGCTGATGACCCGGCTAGGCCCCTGTGCCCTTGCCCACAATGGCAACCTGGTGAATGCGGCCGAGCTGCGCCTGGAGCTGGCAGATATCGCCAGCGAGCTCACCTCCACCACCGATTCCGAGTTGATTGCCTTTGCGATCCAGCAAGCGGTGAATGGGGGCCGCGACTGGGATGGGGCAATCCGCCATGCCGCCAGCCGCTGCCGTGGCGCCTTCAGCCTGGTAATCGGCACGCCCCAGGGCTTGTTCGCCCTGCGCGATGGTCACGGCATCCGCCCCCTGGTGTTTGGTCACATCGGCGATCTGGCTGATGCCCAGTGGGTTGTTAGCAGTGAGTCCTGTGGTCTCGACATCATCGGCGCTGTTTTTGACGGAGATGTGGAACCAGGCGAGATCATCCATTTCAGAGCGGGTGATCCCCTGCCGGAGCGCAGCAGCTGGTGCGTGGAGGAGGCCAAGCTCTGCATCTTCGAGATGATCTATTTCGCCCGACCCGACAGCCGCTTCTTCGGCGAATCCCTCTACAGCTACCGGGTGCGGATCGGCGAGGCCCTGGCCCGGGAAACGCCTGTGGCGGCCGACATTGTCATCGGTGTACCCGATTCCGGCATTCCGGCTGCCATCGGTTACTCCCAGGCGAGTGGCATCCCCTTCGGCGATGGCCTGATCAAGAACCGCTACGTGGGTCGCACCTTCATCCAGCCCACCCAGGCGATGCGCGAGGCGGGTATCCGGGTCAAACTCAACCCCTTGCCCGATGTGCTGGCGGGCAAGCGGGTGGTGGTGATCGACGATTCGATCGTGCGCGGCACCACCAGTCGCAAGTTGGTGCAGGCCCTGCGCGATGCCGGGGCCCTCGAAGTGCACATGCGGATTAGTTCGCCGCCGGTCACCCACCCCTGTTTCTACGGCATCGACACCGACACCCAGGACCAGCTGATCGCTGCCCGGCTCAGCCTCGCTGAGATCTCCTCCCACCTGGGCGTCGATTCGCTCGCCTACCTGAGTCAGCAGGGCATGGTGGAGGCCGCCCAGGCAAATTCCAGCAATTTCTGCACGGCCTGCTTCGACGGAAGCTATCCAATCGAGATGGACGAGCAGGTGCGCTCCAGCAAGTTGATGCTGGAGCCCTCCGGAATCGCTGCCAGCGTGCTGTTGCACCGGTAGTTGCACTACCTGCTGAACCGGTAGTGGCCGGGCACTAGGGGGTGTTGATCAACGGCACCAGTTCGCGAAGTTGCTGGCCCGCCGGAAGATCGAGGCAGATGCCAGCACCGACGCAGTCCTCCGGGGTCAGCTGGCTGAGCTCGAGACGGCCGCTCCAGCCCCTGTCGCTCAGCAATCCCACCAAGGGCCCGTCGGCTCCGCTCAGGTCGATCAGGGCATCGCCCCGCTGCTGGATTCGCAGGCCGATCTGGCCCATGTCACCGCGCTGGCACGGGCGCAGGCTTGAGATCCGCAGCAGCTTCAGCTGCCCGGCTCCGCTTGCCAGTAGCAGGCTGGCCGATTCGTCAGGGGCGCAGGCTGCCCCCACCACCACCTCGCCTGGCAGCAGCCGCATCAGCATCGGGCCCTGGGCCGCACGGCCCATCAGCGGCAGGTTGGCTTCGTTCATTAGGAGGCGGAGCATTCGCCCGGTGCTGCTCGCCACCACAAGGAGGTCCCCTTCCTGGCCGCTCACCACCCGGCGCAGGCTCACCCCTTCCTTGAGTTTGAGCACCGTGGTGGCCCGCCCAGATAACTCCTGGAACTCACCTACGGGCAGGCGCTTGAAGCGTCCGTCGCTGCTCAGCAGCCCCAGGCTTCCCTGTTTCGGCAGTGGCAGCACCTGAACCACCTGCTCCCCTTCGAGGCTTTCGGGCAGGAAGCGCTCCAGATTGCCGGGCTGTTGGGCGGCAAATTCCCAGCGCAGCAGGGCCACCCGACCACTCACCGTGAAGGCAAGCAACAGCGGCTGGGCGGCGATGGGCAGGATCAACCTGGCGGGAGCTGGTTGCTCGGCCAGCTCTGCGGGCTCCTCGAGGTGGAGGCGACCGAGCACCTGGGGGCTGATGATCTTGACAGCCCCATCCGCCTGGATCAGCAGGCGACTATCCGGGTTGAGAGCCGCAAAGGCCTGTTGCCTCTGGAGCTCGGCGTTGGGGCGAACCGCCGCGGCCCGCTGGGCCACCAGGGCGTCACCCCCCTCCACCAGGCGGGTGCGCCGGGGTGTCGCAAAGCGCTTGCGCAACGACTTCAGCTCGGCCACCAGGGTGCTGAGCAGCAGTGTCCGGTTGTCGAGCAGCTGGCGCAGCTGGCCCTGCTCGGTGGCCAGGTTGTCCGCTTCCTTGCGCAGGCTTGCCTGCTCCAGCCCGGTGAGGCGCCGCAGGGGCATGGCCAGCACCGCATCGGCCTGGCGCTCGCTCAGATCGAACTGCACTTGCAGGCCCGCCCGGGCACTGGCGGCATCACTGGCAGCGGTGATCAGGGCGATCACCCGTTGCAGGGCGTTGAGGGCTTTGATCAGACCCTCGACAACTTCGAGTCGATCCTCACAGCGCTTGAGGGCGTAGCGGGTGCGCCGGATCAGGGTGAGTTCGCGGTATTCGAGGAATTCCTGCAGCAGGCGCCGCAGGCTCAGCTGTACCGGCTGGCCATTGACGAGGGCAAGCAGAATTGCCCCAAAATTGCTCTGCAGGGCGGTGCGGCGCTGGAGGTCGGCCAGCACGGTTTCGGCATTGGCGTCCCGCCGCAGCTCCACCACCACCCGCATGCCATCCCGGTCGCTCTCGTCGCGGATGTCGGCAATGCCGCCGATCTTGCCTTCGTTCACCTGCTCTGCCAGTTTCTCGATCCAGCCCGCCTTGCTCAGCTGGTAGGGCAGCTCGGTGATCACCACGGCGCCGCGGCGGTGCCGGCCCTTGCCGGGTTGGACTTCCTCGATGTGGGCCACCCCCCGCATCGGGATGCTGCCCCGGCCCAGCAGGTAGGTGTCGCGCAGGCCCTGGCCCACCAACACCTCGCCGCCGGTGGGGAAATCCGGGCCCGGTACCAGCTCCAGCAGCTTTTCGTCGCTGAGATCCGGGTTGCCCACCAGGGCGATCAGGGCATCCACCACCTCGCCCAGGTTGTGGGGCGGGATGTTGGTGGCCATGCCTACGGCGATGCCGGTGCAGCCATTGAGGAGCAGGAAGGGCAGCTGGGCGGGCAGAACCGTTGGTTCCTGTTGGGAGCCGTCGAAGTTGGGGGCAAAGTCAACGGTTTCGCTGCCGATTTCATCGAGGAGCCCCTCATTGGCGATCGGGGCCAGGCGGGTTTCCGTGTAGCGCATTGCCGCCGCCGGATCGTCGTCGACGGAGCCGAAGTTGCCGTGGCCATCCAGCAATGGATGGCGGCTGGCGAAGGTCTGCACCTGGCGCACCAGGGCGTCGTAGACGGCCTGGTCGCCATGGGGGTGGTACTTGCCCAGCACGTCACCGACCACCCGGGCGCACTTGCGGTAGGGGCGATCGGGGGTGAGGCCCAGCTCATGCATCGCGAAGAGAATCCGCCGCTGCACTGGCTTGAGCCCGTCCCGCACATCCGGCAGGGCCCTCCCCACGATCACGCTCATCGCGTACTCGAGGTAGGAGCGCTGCATCTCCTGATGCAGGGCGATCGGCTGGATGCGCGGATCGTTGCCCGGATCCCTACCCGGATTGTTATCCGGTCCGCTGGATTCCCCTGAATGCTCCTCGGCCATCCGTTGCTGTGGTCTGGGGAGGGAAAGTGGGGCTCAGCCTACAGATGCTGTCCAGGGATCCCCAGACCATCTGGGGGGTTCAGTTCACGCTTGGCCTCACTCCTCCTCGCTGCTTTCCCCCTCAGGACTGGCATTGGCCAGGGCCCGATCCACCATCGGCTTGAGCTCCCCCATCAGCAGCAGTTGCTGGGTGGTGCTGCGCAGTTTTGGGCCCCAGAGCTGTTCTTTTTGATAGCTTTCCAGCACGTAGTTGGGGTCGCTGTCGAGGGCTTTGCCGGCCAGTTCCAGGGCTTCGCTGCGCCCTTCGGCGCCACTGGCAAATAGGCCGGCGGCCAGGGCCAGGGTCGGTTCGGCAGCGTCTGGTTTGATGCCCAACACCTGGCGCCAGCGCTGGATGGCGGCCTTGTTCTGGCCCTGCTCGAACAGCACCAGCCCCTGGTTGTTGAGGGCTTCCCAGAAGTCTTTGCGCAGGGAGGAGGCCCGCTCAAAGGCCGCCAGGGCCTCGCCGCTCTGGCCGAGAAGGATGCGGGCGTTGCCGAGGTCGAAGTAGGCCCCCGCATTGCTCCTGTCGAGCTTCAGGCCCTGCTCCAGCAGGTTGATGGCCTCACTTGGCTTGCTGGCCCGCAGGGCCAGGGAGCCCTCGGCAAACCAGATGCCCGGGTTGCGGGGATCGAGTTGTTTGGCCTTCGCCAGGGAGATGCCGGCCTGCTCCAACTGGTTGCTGCGCAGCTGGGCCTCGGCCAGCAGCACCCAGCCGCGGGGGTCTTCAGGTAGCAGCTGCACGGTCAGGGCTGCAAGGCGCGCCGCATCCCCGGCCTGGCCTAGGCGCAGCAAGCGGGCGGCCGCCTGGGCAATTCCCATTCCGGCGCCTTCGAGCTCCCGCCGTTGGGGCACATAGACGTAGGGCACCAGGGCCTTGGCGGGTAGGCCCGTGGTGAGCAGCAGTCCGATGGCACCAACCAGAGACCAACAAGTGCGCAACCGGCGCCGTGCCATCGCTTGGGTACAGGTTTGGCCACCCTAGACATGGTTGCCCTCACTGGCTCTGAGGTTGCGACGCCACATCCAGGGTTTGATCCGTCGCAGGGCTGAAGCCCGCAGTTTTTCATCCCACTCCCCGTCACCCCACTGCAGGGCCGATTCGGCCCGCAGATCCAGCTGCCAGGGCCGCGGCTGCAGATCCGGGTCGTCGCTGCTCGCCAGGGGCTGCTGGTTCCAGGGACACACCTCCTGGCAGATATCGCAGCCGGCCACCCAGCCCTCCAGGGCCGTGGCGATGGCGGCGGGCAGCTCGGCATCGCGGTTTTCGATTGTGTGGAAGGCGATGCAGCGGCGGCTGTCCACCACGAAGGGTTCGCTGATGGCGCCGGTGGGGCAGGCCGGCAGGCAGCGGCTGCAGCTGCCGCAGAGGGGCTGGGCGGGGGCGTCGGCGGGCAGCTCCAGGCTGGTGAGCAGGTGGCCCAGCAGTAGCCAAGACCCACGCTCGCGATTGATCAGGTTGCCGTGCTTGCCAATCCAGCCCAGGCCCGCCTCTTCGGCCCAGGCCTTGTCCAGCAGTGGGGCGCTATCGACGCAGGCCCGCCAGCGCACGCCGGGCACCTGCTTCTCCAGCCAGCGGCCCAGCCGCCGCAGGCGGCCATCGATCAGCCGGTGGTAGTCGCGGCCCCAGCCGTAGCGGGCCACCTTCAGGGAGCCTGGGGCCCGCTCGGCCGCCACGTAGTAGTTGAGCCCCACCGCCAGCAGGCTGCGCACCCCTGGCAACAGCTGCTCCACCGCGCGCCGGCGCGGGTCGGCCATCCAGGCCATGTCGGCCTGATATCCCGCCGCTAGCCAGCGCTCCAGGGCCGCCGTTCGCAGGCCCAGGCGCTCTCCGGCGGGCACGGCGGCGAGGCCCACCGGGTCAAACCCCAGCTGGCGGGCCTGCTGTTTCAGCTGGAGTGCCAGCTCCCCGTGGGCGTTGTGCGCCATCGCCCGTACACTTGCGCCGTTATCCCAATCTGCCGCGAGCATTCGCCTGTGAGCACTGCCTCCTTCGGCCGCCTGGGCCACCTGCTGCGTTGGCTTGGCCTCACCCTGGTCGTGCTGTTCGGGCTGCACCTGCTGGCCCTGGTGGCCAGTTGGAACTGGTCGCTTGAACCGTTCCGCTCCCTGCTCGCCGAAAGGTTGGTCAACGAGGCGCCCCTGGCCCTGGTGGGTTTGCTGTTGATGCTGTTCGGCAGCCGTCTCGACCATCCCGCCGCCGGCCGCACCCCCCTGCGCTTGCTCGTGGCCGTTCTGGCCATCCTGCTGGCCCTGGCGATGGTGGTGGGGGTGCCACTTTCGATTGGTGCCAGCCAGGCCCTGGAGGAGCAGGCCAGCCAGGCCGATGGGGCCATCGCCCAGCAGTCTGCCCAGCTGGAGAGGCAGAAGCAGCAGCTGCAGGACCCTGCCTTTGTGGATCAGTTGATCGCCCAGGCGGAGCAAAACGGCCAGATACCCGAAGGCGCCAGTTCGGAACTCAAGAGACAAAAAGCCCAGGAGTTCATCGAGACCCAGCTCAAGCCCCAGCTCGAGCGGGCGGAGCAGCAACTCGCCCAGGCTGGCCTGGGCCGGGATGTGGCCGTTCAGCAGCGCCGCTATGCCGGCACCGGTGCCGCAGTGGTGCTGGCGATCGGCTTTGTGCTGGTGGCCCTGGTGGCCCTGCTCTGATCAGGCGCTAGGTGCTGCCGGCTGGCTAAGTTGCAGAGTGGTAGCTGCAGGCCGGATTTCCGGATTGTCACTTGGTTCAAGCCAATCCCAAGACAGATCAGCCCCTGGGAGACCGGCTTCAGGCTGACCTCAAGAACGACCTGATCGCCGGTTTGCTGGTGGTGATTCCCCTGGCCACCACGATCTGGCTGGCCACCACGGTGAGCCGTTTTGTGCTGGCTTTTCTCACATCTATCCCCAAGCAGTTCAACCCTTTCAATACTCTCAGCCCCCTGCTGCAGGAGCTGATCAACCTGGGGGTTGGCCTGCTGGTGCCCCTGCTCGGCATCCTGCTGATCGGCCTGATGGCCCGCAACATCGTCGGCCGCTGGCTGTTGGAATTCGGAGAGGGCACCCTGCTGCGCATTCCCTTGGCGGGCTCGGTATACAAGACCCTCAAGCAGTTGCTGGAAACTTTCCTGCAGGGCAACTCAACTAAATTTCGTCGCGTGGTGCTGGTCGAATATCCCAGGGAGGGGCTTTTTGCTCTGGGGTTTGTGACCGGCGTGATTGGCAGTGCCCTCCAGGCCGGCCTGCCCGAGCCCATGCTCAGTGTGTTCATTCCCACGGCCCCCAATCCCACCACTGGCTGGTACACCCTGGTGCCGGAACGCTCCGTCAAGGACCTTGAGATCTCGGTGGAGGATGCCTTCCGCACCATCATTTCCGCCGGCATCGTCAACCCCGACGAGCGGTCCACCCCCAATCGCAGTTTTTCCAGCCTGCTGGCCCAGCTGCGCACCCCCCAACTCTCCTGATGCAGAGCCGCACCCTCTCCCGCGAACTGGCCCTGCTGATGCTGGGTCAGATCAGCGACCGCGGTGGCCCAAAGCCGGTACTGCCCACCGCCATGGATGGCCTGCTGCAGCAGGTGCTCGCCACCTTGAGCCAGCACGTGCGCGATGCCCTTGACCGATCCGCAGAGGATCTGCAGATAGCCCAGCAGCAGTTACTGGACAGCGAGTTGCAGGAGCAGGGTGAGCAGCAGCTGCCGCGGGTGCGTCAGCACCTAAATGCGGGTCTGGCGGCGGCCGAGCAGGCCATCAATCGCCTCTCCGCCAGCCTGGAGTTGCCGCGGCTGTTGCTGCTGGCCGATCAGGATCAGGTGCGCCGCGGAGCCCTCGCCCGGGTGGAGGCCGTGCTGCGCGACCGCGAACTGATCGATGGCCGGCTCGATGGGGTGATGGAGGGTTGGCGCCTCACCCGTCTGCCCCGCATCGACCGCGACATCCTGCGTCTGGCCGCCGTGGATCTCGACAGCTTCCAGACACCCCCGGCGGTGGCCTGCAACGAGGCCGTGGAGCTGGCGAATCGCTACAGCGACGAACAGGGACGCCGCATGATCAATGGGGTGCTGCGCCGTTTCACCGCCGCCCGAGCAGTGGCGGGAGCCTGAGGGCGCCATGGCTTACGACTGGTTCAACCGAACTGGGCCTGACCCAGCAGACGCCAATCAGGACGCCCTGGAATGGGCCCGGCTGGCCTACGCCCGGCTGAAGGCCCAGCAGGAGGAGCAGAAGCAGGAGCAGCAGGAGGAACACAAGGAGGCGCCACCAGAGGCCATTGCACCTCCTCCCTTCCCAGAGACTCCCTCCCCAGAACCGACACCCGTCCTGTCCCTGCTCGAGCAGGCGGCGGCCCAGAGGGCCGAACGGCAGCAGGCCATCGGCCTCGCGACCCCTGAAACCGCAGCAGCCCCGCAAGC
>NZ_JAGQCQ010000008.1:0-32522 GCF_024346275.1 Cyanobium sp. BA20m-p-22 | reverse complement strand
TGGCAACCCGGGAAGTGGAACTGCTGGAGGCAATCGCCACAGACACCGGGCCGCTCCCTTTGGGATGATCATGGCTCTGTTTGCTGCCCAGCCAGGCCCAATGGGGGAGTCAATGCCCAGCCCCACCCTCACCTCCCCGACTTCCCAGCGGGTCACCCGGCTACTGGGCGAGCGTCTGGAGCTGGTGGAAGACCTCTGGGAAACCGTGCTCCACAGCGAGTGTCCCGCCGGTCAGGCGGAGCGCCTGCTGCGGCTCAAGCACCTGAGCGACCCCAGCGAGGAGGATGCCACCACCGCGATCGTGCAGCTGATCCGGGAGATGGATCTGGCCGAGGCAATCGCCGCGGCCCGGGCCTTCTCGCTCTATTTCCAGCTGGTAAACATCCTCGAGCAGCACATCGAGGAGGACAGCTACCTCGACAGCCTCAAAAACCAGCGCAGCAGCCCCAGCGATCCCTTCCTGCCGCCGTTGGCCAACCAGAGCGACCCGGCCACCTTTCGCCAGCTGTTTGAGCGGCTCAGGAGCCTGAACGTACCCCCAGCCCAACTGGAAAAACTGCTGCGCACCCTGGATCTACGGCTGGTGTTCACGGCCCATCCCACCGAAATCGTGCGCCACACGGTGCGCCACAAGCAGCGGCGGGTGGCCTGCCTGATTCAGCAGCTGGAGCAGGGCGCCAGCCTCAATTCCGTCGAGCGCCACAGCCTGCGGCTCCAGCTGGAGGAGGAAATCAGGCTCTGGTGGCGTACCGATGAACTGCACCAGTTCAAACCAACGGTGCTCGATGAGGTCGACTACGCCCTGCACTTCTTCCAGCAGGTGCTCTTCGATGCCATGCCCCAGCTGCGGGACCGCATCCGCACCGCCCTGAAGGGGAGCTACCCCGATGTGGAACCGCCCCGGGATTCCTTCTGCACCTTCGGCTCCTGGGTGGGCTCAGATCGGGATGGCAACCCTTCGGTGACCCCGGACATCACCTGGCGAACGGCCTGCTACCAGCGCAAGCTGATGCTGGAGCGATATCTGAAGTCGGTGGCCGAGCTGCGCGACCAGCTCAGCATTTCGATGCAGTGGAGTCAGGTCAGCCCGGCCCTGCTGGAGTCGCTGGAGATGGACCGGCTGCGCTTTCCGGAGATCTATGAGGAGCGGGCCGCCCGCTACCGCCTGGAGCCCTACCGGCTGAAGCTCAGCTACACCCTGGAGCGGTTGCAGCTCACCCATCAGCGCAACCAAAGTCTGAGCGATGCCGGCTGGGAATCCCCCTGTGACGGCAGTGCCCCGCCCCCGCCGATGGGGGGAAGCCTGGCGGCCCCTCCCACCCAGGAACTGCACTACAGCACGGTTGATGAATTCCGCTACGACCTGGAACTGATCCAGGACAGCCTCAAGGCCACGGGACTGAGCTGTGAGTCGCTCCAGCACCTGATCAGTCAGGCCCAGATCTTCGCCTTCTGCCTGGCCAGCCTCGACATCCGCCAGGAGAGCACCCGCCACAGCGACGCCCTCGACGAGCTCAGCCGCTACCTCCAGCTCCCAGTTCCCTACGGGGAGATGGGGGAAACCCAGCGGGTGGAGTGGCTGCTGGAGGAGCTGCAAACCCGCCGCCCCCTGCTGCCCCCGGCGGCCCGCTGGAGTGCCGCAACCACGGAGACCTTCGCCGTATTCCGCATGCTGCAGCGCCTGCAGCAGGAATTTGGCTCCCGCATCTGCCGCACCTACGTGATCTCCATGAGTCACACGGTGTCCGACCTGCTGGAGGTGTTGCTGTTGGCCAAGGAGGCCGGCCTGGTGGATCCGAAGGCCCAGCGTGCCGGCCTGCTGGTGGTGCCGCTGTTCGAAACGGTGGAAGACCTCCAAGGGGCCCCGGCGGTGATGGCCACCTTGTTTCGCCACCCCTTCTACCGGGCCCTCCTGGCCAGTGACGGCGGCCAGCCACTCCAAGAAGTCATGCTGGGCTACTCAGACAGCAACAAGGATTCCGGCTTCCTCTCCAGCAACTGGGAGATCCATAAAGCCCAGATTGCCCTCCAGCGGCTGGCCATCGAGCACGGGGTGGCCCTGCGGATCTTCCATGGCCGCGGCGGCTCCGTGGGCCGGGGTGGGGGCCCTGCCTACCAGGCGATCCTGGCCCAGCCAAGCGGCACCCTCAGCGGCCGCATCAAGATCACCGAACAGGGAGAGGTGCTGGCCTCGAAGTATTCCCTGCCCGAACTGGCCCTCTACAACCTGGAAACGGTGACAACCGCCGTGTTGCAGAACAGCCTGGTGAGTGCCCCCGTAGACGACACCCCCAGCTGGAATGACCTGATGGGGCGGCTGGCGGCCCGCTCCCGGGACCACTACCGGGCCCTGGTGCACGACAACCCTGACCTAGTGGCCTTCTTCCAGCAGGTGACCCCGATCGAAGAGATCAGCAAGCTGCAGATCTCCAGTCGCCCGGCCCGCCGTAAAAGTGGCGCCAAGGACCTCTCCAGCCTGCGGGCCATCCCCTGGGTATTTGGCTGGACCCAGAGCCGCTTCCTGCTGCCCAGTTGGTTCGGGGTGGGGGCGGCCCTGCAGGAGGAACTCACCCAGGACCCCGAACAACTCGAGTTGCTGCGCCTGCTCCACCAACGCTGGCCGTTCTTCCGCATGCTGATCTCCAAGGTGGAGATGACCCTCTCCAAAGTCGACCTCGACCTGGCCCACCACTACGTGCAGGCCCTGGGCCGCAGCGAGAACCGGGAGGCCTTCGAGCAGATCTTCCAAGCCATCGCCGCCGAATTCGAGCTCACCCGCGATCTGGTGCTGGCGATCACGGGCCACAGCCGCTTGCTGGATGGGGATCCTGCCCTGCAGCTATCGGTCGACCTGCGCAACCGCACGATCATTCCCCTTGGCTTCCTGCAGGTGGCCCTGCTGCGGCGCCTGCGCGACCAGAACCGCCAACCACCGATGAGTGAAGCGCTGGCCAGCTCCAGCGACGATGGCCGCACCTACAGCCGCAGCGAGCTGCTGCGCGGGGCCCTGCTCACCATCAACGGTATCGCCGCGGGCATGCGCAACACGGGCTGACCAGCCCCCCAGACCCTCCCCTGAGCCATCCCAGCTCCGCCCAGCACTGGATTCCCTCTTGATCCCTTTCCGCAGCCAGCCCCAAGCCCCGCGTCTGCGGGAGGGCTATGCGCTGCTCGCCAACAGCCTCCCCAGCCCCGACGAGCTCAATCGGCTGCTGCTGGCCAGCGGCGATCGCAGCCGCAACCCAGACCGCTGGCAGCGGGTGCTGGACAACAGCCTCTGGCACCTGGGGGTGCAATCCCCGGAGGGCAAGTTGGTAGGTTTCGTGCGGGCCACCAGCGATCTGGCCCTCAATGCCAACCTCTGGGACCTCTGCGCCGATCCGGGGGATCCGCACCAGGGCGACATCCTGGCGGTGCTGGTGCATGGCTCCCTGGGCAAGCTGCGCAGGGAGTTAGCCGGGTGCAGCATTTCGCTCTCAGCACCGCCTGAGGCCCTGGCCGCCCTGGATCGCTATGGATTTTCCGTCGATCCCGGTGGCATTCGGGCGATGGGCCTCAACCTGCTGGATTGATTCGCTTACTGAGTTGATTCCCTTGCTTGGTTGATTCGCTTACTGGGTTGGCCCGCTGAGCCAAGTGACCTGATCAGTACTGAACTGGTAAGTACTGACCTGATAAGTACTGACCTGATGAGTAGCGAGCATGGAGGGACTCGAACCCCCGACCCTCAGAACCGGAATCTGATGCTCTATCCAACTGAGCTACATGCCCATGGCTAAGGCCCATGGCCGGAGCAGAGCTCCGGAGGAATTACCTTAACCTCCCGTCGCGTCAGAGCCATCCGGCTGCACCGCCTGGAGCTGCTGAATTTTCGCAATATCAGCCATCTGGAGCTGGCCCTGGAGGCCCCCCGGCTGCTGGTGATTGGCGCCAATGGCGAGGGCAAATCAAACCTGCTGGAATCGGTGGAATTGCTGGGGTGCCTGCGTTCCCACCGCACCGCCAGCGATCGCGACCTGATCCAGCACGGGCAGAGCAGCTGCCAGGTGCGGGCCTCAACCGGCAGCGGTGATCAGCTGGCGCTCCACCTGCGCCGCAGCGGCGGGCGCATGGCCCAGCGCAACGGCAAGGTGCTGGATCGCCAGCTCGACCTGCTGGGATCGCTGCGCTGCGTGGGTTTCAGCGCCCTCGACCTCGAATTGGTGCGGGGCGAGCCCGCTGGCCGGCGCCAATGGCTCGACCGGGTGGTGCTGCAGCTCGAACCTGTCTATGGCGACCTGCTCAGCCGCTACGGCCGGCTCCTGCGCCAGCGCAGCCAGCTGCTGCGGCGGGGCCTCGGCGGCGGCGATCTGCAGGGCCTGCTCGATGCCTTTGATCTGCAGATGGCTGTGATCGGCACCCGGCTGCAGCGCCGTCGGTCGCGGGCCATCCGCAGGCTGGAGCCCCTGGCCGCCGCCTGGCAGGCAAGGCTCAGCGGCGGCCGGGAATGCCTGGAGCTCGAGTATCAGGGCGGCGCCCAGGTGGGTGGCGAAGATGCCGAGGATCCCTGGCGGGAGGCCCTGCTGGCCCAACTGCAGCAGCAGCGGGGCGAAGAACTGCGGCTCGGGCAGTGCACGGTGGGGCCCCACCGCGACGAGCTGGGCTTGATCCTGGCCGGGCAGGGGGCTCGGCGCTACGGCTCGGCGGGCCAGCAGCGCACCCTGGTGCTGGCCCTCAAGCTGGCCGAGTTGGAGCTGGTGGGCACGGTGCTGGGGGAGCCGCCCCTACTGCTGCTCGACGACGTGCTGGCCGAGCTCGATCCGGAACGGCAACAACTGCTGCTCGAGGCGGTGGGCGAGGGCCACCAGTGCCTGGTGAGCGCCACCCACCTGGGGGCCTTCAGCGGCGGCTGGCAGGCCCAGAGCCAGCTGGTGCACATGCACGCCGGCCAAATCAGCGCTCACAACCATCTATGGTGATTAGCTTGTTCGGTCAATTTCGATGACCCAGACCCTGCCCTGCCTCCACCCGAACCCGGGATGGACCGAGGCCCCCGCAGCGATCCACCCAGCGGCCCCCCTCCCCCACCAGGTTTCCGACACCGTCGGGAAACACTGCATTCTCGAGCTCTACGGTTGCGACGGCACCAAGCTCGACGACGAACTTTTCCTCAGGGCCACCATCACCGCAGCAGCAAAGCGTGCCGGTGCCACCCTGCTCAACCTGATCACCCACCGTTTCGAACCCCAGGGCGTCACGGGGCTGGCCCTGCTTGCCGAATCGCACATCTCCATCCACACCTGGCCCGAATCGGGCTATGCCGCGGTGGATGTGTTCACCTGCGGCGACCACACCATGCCGGAAAAGGCCTGTGCCGTGCTTGTCGATGAGCTGTTGGCTGACACCCACAAGCTCACGAGCTTCCGCCGCGAAACACCCTCGTGCATCCACAGCAATCTGCGGGAGCCCCTGCATGGGCAGCCGTTTACTGCTGCCCTGAGCCGCTGAGCGCGGGAAGCGGACTGGCCGCAAGCTCCCGGTTGAGCTTGCCGCTCACCAGTCCCTCTAGGTCCAGACCCACGGCCGTGAAGCCAAGGGCGAGGAAGGCCGTCACCAGGGCCTGCCTGGGCTCGCTCTGAGCCCAGCGGCCAAGGGCCTGTTCGAGTTGCTCGGCCGGGAGCTCGATGCGGGCCGTCTGGCCCTGGCAGCGCACCCGCACCTCGGCCCAGCCGGCGGCCAACAACCAGGCCTCCGCCGCAGCCACCCGTTGCAGCCGTTCAGCCGTGATCGGCTCTCCGTAGGCAAAGCGGGACGCCAGGCAGGGCTGGGCAGGCTTGTCCCACCAGGGCAAACCCAGCGCCCGCGAAAGCTGGCGCACCTCAGCTTTAGTCAGGCCAACCGCAGCCAGGGGAGAACGCACGCCGAATTCCCGGGCAGCCCGGATGCCCGGGCGATGGTCGCCAAGGTCATCGGCATTGACGCCATCGACCACGCTGGCTCCCCTCGCCGCCGCCGCAATCGGCGCCAGCAGGCGGTGCAACTCCCGCTTACAGGCATAGCAGCGCTGCTCAGGATTGCTGGCGTAGGCAGGGTCGGCCAGCTCCGAGGTGGGGATTTCCCGGTGGCGAATGCCAAGCCAGCCGGCCTGGATGCGGGCTTCCTTACGCAGGTGGGGCGCCAGGGCCGGTGAAACCCCGGTGATCGCCAGGGCCCCCTGGCCACACTGCTCGAGGGCGATGGCCGCCACCAGGGCGCTGTCCACCCCGCCGGAGTAGGCCACCACCACCGGGTTGAGGGCGGCCAGCTGGCCACGCAATTCGGTCAAGGCCCCAGCCAGGGCCGGTGGCAGAGGTTCTAAAAGAGAAAAGTGCATCCGGGCCCCAATCCTGACCCGATCCTGCCAACCCCAAGCCAAAGGCGCCGGTAACATCTCGCCATGAGCAGCACCCAGACGCCGCAGCGGGGCACGGGCCGGGGCATCGGCATCCGCACTGCCGCCGGCAGCGATGAGCGTGCCCACGGCCAGCTGCATGTGTATGACGGCGACGGCAAGGGCAAGAGCCAGGCCGCCCTCGGGGTGGTGCTGCGCACGATCGGCCTGGGCATCTGCGAGCAGAAACGCACCAGAGTATTGCTGCTGCGCTTCCTCAAGGGGCCGGGCCGGGCCTACGACGAAGATGCCGCCATCGAAGCCCTGCAGCAGGGCTTTCCCCACCTGATCGACCAGGTGCGCACGGGCCGGGGCGAATTCTTCAGCGCCGAGGAGGCGACCAAATTCGACCGGCAGGAGGCCCAGCGCGGCTGGGACATTGCCAAGGGCGCCATCGCCAGCGACCTCTACTCGGTGGTGGTGCTCGATGAGCTCAACCCCGTGCTGGATCTGGGCCTGCTGGACATCGACGACGTGGCCCGCACCCTGGCGGCCAAGCCAGGCGGCATGGAGGTGATCTGCACGGGGCGCGGTGCCCCCCACAAGCTGGTGCAACTGGCAGACCTCCACTCGGAAATGCGGGCCCACCAGGGGCCCGGGGGGCTCGATGGGGTCGAGATCTACACCGGCGAGGGCAAGGGCAAATCCACCAGCGCCCTCGGCAAGGGCCTACAGGCCATCGGCCGGGGTATCAGCCAAGACAAAAGCCACCGGGTGCTGATCCTGCAGTGGCTCAAGGGCGGCAGCGGCTACACCGAGGATGCGGCGATTGCCGCCCTGCGCGAGAGCTATCCCCACCTGGTGGATCACCTGCGCTCTGGCCGCGATGCGATTGTCTGGCGCGGCCAGCAGCAGCCGATTGACTACGTGGAGGCCGAGCGGGCCTGGGAGATCGCCAGGGCAGCCATCTCCAGCGGCCTCTACAAAACCGTGATCCTCGATGAGATCAACCCCACAGTGGATCTCGAGCTGCTGCCGGTGGAGCCGATCGTGCAGACCCTATTGCGCAAGCCCGCCGAAACGGAGGTGATCCTCACCGGCCGCTGCAAAAACCGACCTGCCTACTTCGACCTGGCCAGCGTTTACTCAGAGATGGTGTGCCACAAGCACTACGCAGAGCGGGGCGTGGATCTCAAGCGGGGCGTGGATTACTGAGCTCGGAGCTCAGTAGCGCGGCACGGATGGATCCACCTCCTTGCTCCAGGCATCGATGCCGCCTGAGACATTGATGCCCTCGATGCCATGGCGCCCCAGGGCGATCAGCGCTTTGGCGCTGCGGCCGCCCAGCTTGCAGTGCACGTAAAGCTTCTTGCCGGCCGCCAGGTCGCGGATCTGATCAATCGCCACGCCGCTCTCGATCTGGTCGAGGGGGATGAGGGTGGCGCCGGAGATCACGGCTATGTCGGCCTCGGGGGGATTGCGCACATCCACCAGCACCAGGCCACTGGTGTCGCCATCGAGCAGGGTTTTGAGTTCGGTAACACTGATGCTGTCCACCGCGCCGGCCTCCTCCTGGCCCGGAGCACTGCCGCCCACCCCGCAGAACTCCTGATAATCAATAAGTTTGTCGATCACCGGGCGCTCGGGGTTGGGCCGAAGTTTGAGCTCGCGGAACTTCATGCCCAGGGCATCAAATAACAACAGGCGGCCGCTGAGGCTGGTGCCGATGCCAGCAATGATCTTCACGGCTTCGGTGGCCTGGATCAGGCCGATGATGCCGGGCAGCACCCCCACCACTCCGCCCTCGGCGCAGGAGGGCACCATGCCCGGCGGCGGTGGCTCGGGGAACAGGTCGCGGTAGTTGGGGCTTTCCGCATCCAGGTTGAACACCGTGGCCTGGCCCTCGAAGCGAAAGATCGAGCCGTAGACATTGGGCTTACCCAGGAGCACGCAGGCGTCGTTCACCAGGTAGCGGGTGGGGAAGTTGTCGGTGCCGTCGCAGACGATGTCGTAGGGCCGGATGATCTCGAGAGCGTTCTCGATGGTCAGCGCCGTTGGGTAGAGATCCACCTGGCAATGGGGGTTGATCTCGAGGATGCGCGCCTTGGCCGATTCGATCTTGGGCTTGCCCACCCAGCTGGTGCCGTGGATCACCTGGCGCTGCAGGTTGGAGTGGTCGACCACGTCGAAATCGACGATGCCGAGGCGCCCCACCCCGGCGGCGGCCAGATAGAGCAGCAGCGGCGAGCCCAGGCCTCCTGTGCCCACACAAAGCACGGAGGCGGCCTTGAGCCGCTTCTGGCCCTCCATGCCAATCTCGGGCAGGATTAAGTGCCGTCCGTAGCGGGCCACCTCATCGGGGCTGAGCTGGACGCCGCTGGTGTCGGGAGGAAGCATGGCCGCTGGGATCAGGTTTCCATTCTCCACGGCAGGCGCTGGGGCGGGGCCGGGGGCTGGCAGATCCACCACCCCACCAGCTCCTGGCCCTGACCCCCATCGCCACTGCCTACCGCGCCCATGATCACCATCAAGGCCGGCCAGACGCAGAGCCTGCAGTCGGTGGTGGAGGGCACTGGGGCCGTGACCGGGTGGCTGTGGGCCGAGCCCAGCAGCTCCAGCCCCCGCTCCCTTGCCCACTTCTGGGCCAGCAGTTGCTCGCGGGGATCAATCGCGAAGCGATGGTTGCGGGCCCCAGGCTGGGGCCAGACGTTGCAGCAAGGCCAGATCCGACGCAGTTGCCAACCATCGCCCTGCCTCTGGCCCAGCAGCAAGGCACATCCCTCCTCGGGTTGCGCCACTGCCAAAATCCGGCTCAGAACGGTGAGCAGCTGCAAATCTGCCCTGAGATGAGCTGGCGCTTGCAAACACACACCGATACCTTGTGAACCAGTCCAACCTTGCCCACCATCCGGTCCATGAGTGACACCACCCCCGAAGCAGTTGAGCAGGAAACTGCCACTGGAGTGGAGCCAGGCGCTGCCACCACTGGATCCGAAACCGGCTCAGCAACCGGCTCAGAAGCCACTTCCGATGCCGACGCCAAATCCGAGGTCAGCTTCACAGAGCGCTACAGCGAGATCCTGACCAAGGTGAATGCCACCCTCGACAAGGTGGACTGGAGCCAGATGGGCCGGATCGGCAAGTCCACCGGAGTGATCCTGGCGGTGATCGTGGCCCAGATCCTGATCAAGGGAGTGCTCGACACCATCAACCTTCTGCCCGTGGTGCCAGGCCTGCTCGAACTGCTAGGCCTGGTGGTGGTGGGCAATTGGAGCTGGCAGAACCTCACCACCAGTGAGAAACGCGGTGCTGTGGTGTCGAAGCTGCAGAACCTCCGCCAGGAATACCTCGGCTGAGCAGTTCGAGGATGGAGGCTTGGGCCCTTTGCCCGTAGCTGCCACCAAAGAGGTTGGCGTGGTTGAGCAGGTGATAGAGGTTGTAGAGGGCCACCCGCCCGCTGGCCCCGGGCGCAAGGGGCCAGCGACTGGTGTAGCCCGTAAAGAAGCTGGGCGAAAAGCCGCCAAACAACTGGGCCATCGCCAGATCCACCTCCCGATCCCCCCAGTAGCAGGCAGGGTCAAAGATGACCCCACTGCCATTGCTGAGCAAGGCCGCATTGCCACACCAGAGATCGCCGTGCACGAGCACCGGCTCGGCAGGGTGACCTGCCAACCATTGCGGCACGAGCTCCAGCAGGGCCGCAGCTCCCTGCAGCGGCTTGCTCCTTCTTGCGGCCCAGGCGAGCTGGGGGGCCAGCCGGCACTCGACGAAAAACTGGCCCCAGCTGGATCGCCAACCATTGGCTTGGGGGGCTGAACCGATGAAGTTGGCGGCCGGCCAGCCATAGCCCTGGCCCGCCGAGCTGGCGGCGCTGGCCCGGTGCAAATCCGCCAGGCTTTGGCCCAATCGAAACACCGCAGCGGTGTCGCCCGAGCCCCCACCAATCCCGTCGAGGTCCAGCCAGGGCATCACCAGCACGGCCTGATCAGCGGCCGTCCCCCAGGCCAGGGGCTCGGGAACCACCAGGCCCTCTGGCGCGTGGGCCGCCAACGCCAGGAGTCCCTCCACTTCCGCCCCAAGCAGGGGCAGGGCGGAGGCCCTGTTGGTTTTGGCAAACAAAATGCCCCCGTCGGCAAACTGGAACCGCCAGGCCCGGTGGATGCAGCCCCCGCCCACCGGCGTGCGCGCCACCAGGCGGCGGCCGAGCCGATCCTCTAGCCAGGCGGTGAGGGGATCGGCGGGCGCGGCAGCCATGGCGCCGTGGCGGGGAGGCAGCTGCCAGCATGCCCCCATGCAGACGCACCCTGATGTGGTGGTAGTGGGAGCCGGCATCGCCGGTCTCAGCGCGGCGGCCCTGCTGGCCAAGGCCGGTCTGGGGGTTCATCTGCTTGAAGCCCACCACCAGAGCGGCGGCTGCGCCGGCACCTTCCGCCGCGGGCCCTACACCTTCGACGTGGGCGCGACCCAGGTGGCGGGCCTGGAACCCGGCGGCAGCCATCGGCGCCTGCTCGAGCACTTCCAGCTGCCACTGCCGGCCGCAACCCCCCTGGATCCGGCCTGCGTGGTGGACCTGGGCGATGGCCGACCACCGGTGCGGATCTGGCGCAATCCAGCCCGCTGGGCCACAGAGCGGGAGCAGCAATTTCCAGGCAGCGGCCGCTTCTGGCAACTCTGCGCCGCCCTGCACCAGGCCAACTGGGCCTTCGCCAGCCGGGATCCCGTGCTGCCCCCCCGCAGCCCCTGGGATCTGGCCCAACTTCTGCCGACCCTGCGTCCCGCCAACCTGGCCAGTGGCCTGCTGATCACCGCCACAGTGGCCGATCTGCTGATGCTCACGGGCTGCGGCGGCGATCCGCGTCTGCGCCGCTTTCTCGATCTGCAACTGCGGCTCTACTCCCAGGAGCCAGCCGATCGCACCGCCGCCCTCTATGGCGCCACCGTGCTGGCCATGGGTCAGGAACCCCTGGGCCTATGGCATCTGGAGAGCTCAATGCAGGTACTCAGCCAGCAGTTGGAGCAGGCCCTGGCGGCCGCCGGCGGCCAGCTGCGGCTGGGGCACCGGGTGACGCAGCTCGAGCGCACAGGCGCGGGCTGGGTTGTCCATGGCGAGCAGCCGCAGCCCTTTGCGCTGGCAGCTACCGATGTGGTGCTGGCCCTGCCGGTGCAGAGCTTGTCCGACCTGCTCCCAGGCCAGCTACCTGGGGGCTATCGGCGCCGGCTGGCGAGCCTCCCCGATCCCTCCGGAGCAGTGGTGTTCTACGGGGCCGTGGACCGGAGCCTGCTGCAGAGCGACTGTCCCGCCCACCTGCAGCTCGACTGGGCCGAGCCGGGCTCCCTGTTTGTATCGGTGAGTCGCGAGGGCGATGGCCGGGCCCCGGCCGGCCAGGCCACCGTGATCGCCAGCGTGTTCACCCCGGCGCGCCCCTGGTTTGGCCTCAGCCGCCAGGCCTATGGCCAGGCCAAAGCCGAAGCCCTGGCAGGCATCCAACGGGGGCTGCAAAGGCAGCTGGGAATTGCCCCCAACCAATGGCGCCACGGCGAGCTGGCCACCCCGCGAGGTTTCGCCCGCTGGACGGGCCGCCCCTTCGGCTTTGTGGGGGGCCTCGGCCAGCATCCCAGTCGCTTTGGGCCCTTCGGCCTGGCCAGCCGCACCCCCCTGCCAGGCCTGTGGCTGTGCGGCGACTCGATTCACCCCGGCGAAGGCACCGCCGGCGTGGCGCTCTCAGCCCTGATGGCCTGCCGCCAGTTGCTGGCGCGGCGGGGCCAGGTACTGACCCTGGGCACCGCTGCTGAGTTCGGGCGCTGAGTTCAGGAGCTACCTGTTTCTGCAGGGGCGCTCGGGCCCACAAACTGGGGCCGCAACTGGTGGCAGCCCTCCAGTTGCCGCTGCAGCGCAGCCCAATCACCCCGCTGCAGCAAATCCTCCAACTCGCCAAGTTGCTGGCGATAGGCGGCGAGGGCTGCCAACAGGGCATCACGATTGCAGCGAGCCATCAGGGAGCCCAGCTGCGGGTTGCCCCCCCCCACCCGCGTGGTGTCGGCAAATCCACTCGAAGCCAGCTGGCGCACCAGGTGCGGCGGGGCCACGCCTGAATCTGCTGCCCGCAACAGGGCCGCCCCCAACAGCACGGGCAGATGGGAAATCATTGCCACCGCCTGGTCATGGTCCCCAGCTGGGCAGGTAAGCCAGCGGGCCCCCACGAGCTCCGCCAGATTCCGCACCACCCCCAGGGCTTCCAAGTCGGTGCCAGCCTCCGGCGTGGCCACCCAGGGGCGCTGGCGAAACAGGCCCACCACCCCTGCCTCCACTCCCGCCTCAGCGTTACCCGCCATGGGATGGCTGGCCACAAATCGCGGATGCAGAGCCCGCCAGCGCTCCAGCACCGGCTCCTTCACCGAGCCCACATCAGTGATCACCGCCTGGGTCGGCAGGGCCGCCAGCAGGTCGGGATCGGGGTCCAACAGTTGATCAAGGGGCAGGGCCAGCACCACCAGGCCACAGGGAGCCAGCACGGCGGGATCGGTGCTCACCTCCGTTGCCAGGCCCCTCTGGCGGGCGCGCTCGGCGGTGGTGGCGCGATGCACCAGGCCCCGAACCCCAATGCCAAGCCGCTGCAGATCCAATCCCAGGGAACCGCCGATCAACCCCAGGCCCACCACACCCACGGGTTGCTGGCGCCAGGGATCCGGCGCCAGGCCATCGCTGCTATCGGGCAGGGGAACAGACGCCATCGAGCATCCACAGACAGAAATCGTGTAGCCAGCTTCCTACGATCCGATCCTGTTGGCCGCCTGGGAATGCTCGAAGCCCGCGCCCACCACCAACTCAAGGCCCTGCTTGCACGGGAAGGGTGCGAACCCTGGCCCCACCACCTGAGCCTCAGCCGCCTGGTGGCCCGCAGCCTGCGCCGTAGCGACCACACCTTTGTGCGGCTTGCCCCGGGCTGCGATCCCAGCTGGTGGATCAGCCTGTTGGTGCCCCTGGCCCTGAGTGAATGCCCCCTGGCCCTGGTGGTTAGCGATGGCACCCGCCAACGCTTGCTGCAGGTAGAGCTGCCCCGGCTGGGGAGGGCCGACCCGAGCCTGGCTCTGGCCTGTTTCGAGGGGGACCATCCACCTGCCGATGGCCGCGTCTGGCTTTTGAATCACCGCCAGCTGGTGGGGGCCTGGCAGCAGGGCTGGCTCGGGGAGAGGCAACTGGTGCTGCCTGAGGCCGAACATCTCGACAGCCTGCTCAGGGAGGCCCTGGAGGTGGTGCTGACGCCCCAGCACTGGGACCAGTTACGCCGGGCCCAGCCCACGGCAGAAGCGAGCCTGCTGAGCCTGCACGAGCGCCTCAACCGGCTCATCCTCAGCCATCCTGCTCACCCCAACCAGCTGGTGGGACTGGCGCCTGAAGACGAAGCACCCCTGCGTCACCTGCTGCAGTTGCTCGAACCCCTGCCCGCCCCCTGGCCGGCCTGGCTGGCCGCCAGGGGAAGCGGTTGGACCAGCTGGGCCCAGGTCAATCCCCAGCTGCTGCAATGGCAATTACATCGCCAACCGCTGGACCCCCTGGCGGCCCTGAAGGGCCTGCTGATCCGGCGCGGTGCGGTGGTGCTGGGCCAATTGTCCAGGGGGCCCTCTGTGGAGCTGGGCCTGCAGCCCAACGTGACCGTGAACCTGGGAGATCCGCCCCTAGCCGACCCCCTGCCCCTCTATGCCCCCCTTCGCCAACCCCTGCCCAACAGCCCCCATTACGGCCAGCACCTTCTGGACCACGCTCGCAGGCTGGTGCTTGGCCAGGGGGGGGTAACGGTGGTGCTGATCGATGACGAAGCCCTGCGCCTCAACCTCACCAGTGGGCTGGCTGCTGAATTCGGCAGTCGGGTGGTTCACGAGCACACCGCTCCCGAGAGCAATGGGGTCATCTGTGCCCGCTGGGACTGGTGGCTCAACCAGCAGCAACGGCTACCGCTACCGAGCCAGATCGTGGTGGCCTTACTGCCGATCGCCAGCCTGGAAGATCCCCTCACCGCCGCCCGGGTGCTGGCCATGCGTCAGTCAGGGCAAGACTGGTTTCGGGAATTCCTGCTCCCCGATGGCCTCAATCGACTGGAACTGGGGGTGGCCGGCCTGCGTCGCCAAGGGGGCAGGCTCGCGATTCTGGATGGCCGCCTGCGCGGGCGGAGCTGGGGGCGCCAGGTCTTACTCGCTCTGGAACCCTGGGTGAGCCTCAGACGCCTACTGCCTCACTAGCTTTAATTGCTCACCGCACCAAAGGAGACGCTGAAGCAATGGGGGAAGCAAAGCGCCGCAGCAGCCAGGGCCTGCCACCGAAGGGAATCAAGTCATCAGGCGCCAGGCCAGCCGATACTTCGCCGCGCATCGTTGCCTGGCTACCCCTCAGCCGCAACCAGGCCGATCGCTTCGTAAAACTCACCACCAAGGCGGCCTGGGTGGGCATCGGAGCCCTGGTGCTCTTCTGGGTGGCGGTTCGTTTCATCGGGCCCGCCGCGGGCTGGTGGACGTTGGCCGACGGCTGATTCGCCAGATTCTGAAGAAAACATTATGATGGGTGGCCACTGGGGTCGCTGCCGTGTTTCCACGCCTTGCCGAGCAATACCGGTCGGTGGTTCAAGACCTGGTGATGAGCCTCCAGGCCCTGGCCAAAAGCCTGCAGGAACGCGGCATCGCGGCTACCTGCTACATCTGCGGTGATGGCCGTGACGGCCACGGCGCCTCTTTTGTGGCCAACCTGGACACCAGACACATGGTGCGTTTTTTGGTGTCCGATTTCGGCATCAGCTGGGTCGAATCCCACGACGGCCACGAATTGGTCAAGCTGGAGGGCGCTGAAGCCATCCAGGAGCTGCAGCGCCTGGCCCAGGTGCTGCAGAGCCCCAACGCCCCCAGCAAGTCAGCTCCATCCCCGGGGCTCCCAGGCCGATCCAAGGGCGCTTTCAGCCGCCCCTGAGGCCTGGGCTGGCCGGGTGCTGAGCTGACTGGCTCAACTCGCCACCGGCAGATCGGCCAGCTCGGTCGCCGGATCCTCCTTTACGGAGCCAGTTGCTGCGGCTGCTTTGGCCGCTGCCGCCAGGGGCTTCATCGAGTTAGATGTCACCTCGGAGCCTTCCTTGAGCTTCTGGCGGGTGAGCTGCTCGATCAGCTCAGCCTGCTTGGGGTTCTGCTCCAGCCAGATGATCGTGTTGTCGCGGCCCTGGCCAATGTTGTCGCCCTCGTAGCTGTACCAGGCCCCTTTGCGAACCACCACACCGGTTTCCTCGGCCAGATCCAGCAGGCAGCCCAGGGTGCTGATGCCGCGGCCAAACAGGATGTCGAACTCAGCAATGCGGAAGGGAGGCGCCACCTTGTTCTTGGCCACCTTCACCTTGGCGCGGATGCCGTACTCCTCGGTGCCCCGCTTGAGAGTCTGAATCCGGCGGATGTCGAGGCGCACAGAGGCATAAAACTTGAGGGCGTTGCCGCCGGTGGTGGTTTCCGGATTGCCGTAGGTAACGCCAATCTTCTGGCGCAACTGGTTGAGGAAGATCACCGTGCAGCCTGACTTGCCGATGTTGCCGGTGATCTTGCGCATGGCCTGGCTCATCAGGCGAGCCTGGGCACCCACAGCCAGGTCGCCCATTTCGCCTTCAATTTCAGCGCGGGGGGTCAAGGCCGCCACCGAATCGATCACCACGATGTCAACCGCTCCTGAGCGCACCAGCTGGTCGACGATCTCCAGGGCCATCTCACCGGTATCCGGTTGGGAGACCAGCAGGTTTTCGATGTCAACGCCTAAAGCCGCTGCATAGACGGGGTCGAGGGCATGCTCCGCGTCCACAAAAGCGGCCACGCCGCCGCGCTTCTGCACCTCGGCAATGGCGTGCAAGGTGAGGGTGGTTTTACCAGAGCTCTCCGGCCCGTAAACCTCCACCACCCGACCCTTGGGGTAGCCGCCACCCAGGGCCAGATCAAGGGTGAGCGCCCCGGTGGAGATGGTTTCCACCCTCATGCGGGAAGCATCCCCCAATCGCATGATCGAACCCTTGCCGAAATTGCGCTCGATCTGGTTGAGCACCAGCCCCAGGGCCTTCTCACGCTCAGCGGCGGCACCGGCAGACGGGCGAGAAGCGGAAGAGGAGGAAGACACGGACGAACTGGAGGAAGGGGAGGAAAGGGAATTGGAGCGGGGATCGGCAGCCATGGCGACAATTAGAAACGGGGCGGAAAGCTGGGCAGAAACTGGGCAGAAAAAGACCAGCAGAGAGGGGGGACGGGCTCAGGAAGCAATCCTGCGCCCCCTAGAGAGCAAGTGCCACCAAAAAGGGCCGGCGTACCAATTGCTCATAGTACGGGCGTACTCTAGCCGACTAGGGCCATTGCGCCAGGGGGGCTGAAAAGGCCTCCGGAGTGAGCCAGCCAATGGTGGGCGGCAGGCCCTGGCCATCCCCCGGCCCCAGGTAGCCCCAACTCACCAGCAAACAGCGCACCATGGCCAGCTCCGGATCAGCCCGCACCGCCTCCAGCGTCGGGCGACGGTCCTCGACGAACCAGAGGGGACGCCCTTGGGTCTGGAGATGCCGCAGCACCTCGACCTTGCTCCCCTGCTCGTGGCCAAAGAGAGCTTCAGGCCTGAGCCCCGCAGCCTCCAGGAGCCTGGCGGCGAATAGGGCACCCTTGGTGGTGAGCACGGCCCAGGCCGCCCCGTCCTCGGCCAAACGCACCAGCCGCTGTTTAACCCCGGGGTAAAACCGGTGGCGGGCCAACCAGCCCGCTTCA
This sequence comes from Cyanobium sp. BA20m-p-22, assembly GCF_024346275.1. NCBI lineage: Bacteria > Bacillati > Cyanobacteriota > Cyanophyceae > Synechococcales > Prochlorococcaceae > Cyanobium > Cyanobium sp. BA20m-p-22. The sequence continues at coordinate 15,412 of NZ_JAGQCQ010000008.1, read as the reverse complement.
TCGATGCCAATGGCGCCAGCCCGCACCTGCTCCAGCTGCTGCTGCAGCAGGCCAGCGGGCCAATTCCAGCGAGCCAGGGCAGAGGCCAGGGCAGCTGGGTAATCGTTCAAAAGGTGTTCTATGTCGAGCTCGTCCCGGCCCAGCTCTGCGGCCATCAGGACCATCTCCCAGCCCTTGTGGATCAGGGGCCGCAAGCGCCCAAAGGCAGCAGGCGCCGATTCTGGGAGCTGCAGCCTGGGGGCCAGCTGCAGCGCCGCAGTCCTGGCGGCCCACCAGTATTCGGGCATGCCATCCACCAACACGCCGTCGAAGTCAAAGACGACCAAGGGGGCAGGGGAATCGAATGCCGGCGGCATGGGGCCTCAAAACTGGGTCGCTAGGATTCGAACCTAGGAATGGCGGGACCAAAACCCGCTGCCTTACCACTTGGCGACGACCCAATGCATCCGGACGGGCCGGTGCCTAGATAGTTACCCATAGCGGCCGGTCCTTCGTCAACCGCGACCCGGGCAGACAGGGAAATCAAGCCGGAAACACCCGCAGCCGTTGCTCCGCCCCTCGACCAAACTCGGCGGTGCGCAGCCGATAGCGGCCGGCCAGTTCGGCCTGCAGCAGGCGCACCCGAGGGCTGCGGGGCAACAGCTCGACGGGCTGGCCATTGGGCAGCACCACCCGCTCCACCGCCAGCCGACATTCCTCCAGGCCAGCGTGGGCATCGTCACCTTGAAGACAGGGCGGCGCAGCGGTTGAATCCGGATCGACGTGCTGCTGGCGGTGCCGCTCGAGCAACCGCTCCATGGCCCGCTGCAGCTGGGGCTGGGCCGCAGATTTCAACACCAGGATCGGCAGGCCAAGCTCCTGGGCCTGGCGGCGCACATGGGGATCACGGCCGAGCTCATGGCGCAAGCTGAGCACCGCATCGGCCAACTCCACGCTGCCGACCACCTCCACAGCCAACTGGCGGGCCCGCCCGACCTGCTCCAGCAGGCTGCGGCCGATTCCCACCCCGTATAGGCGCAGCAGGGGCGGCGCAGCAGGGGCGGGGCTGGAACAGGCTGGCTCGACGCCAACCGGGGGGCTGGAGGGAGCCTCGGGCCGACTCAGGGGTCGGGGAGCCAGGCCGGGGGATCTAGATGGGGATGGGGATCTAGATGGGGATCGCAATGGCGATAAAGATGGCGATGGAGATGGGGATGGCGACGCAGATAGCGATGGGCTCTCCTGCAGCCGCAACTCTCCGCCCGCCCCAAGCTCTCGGATTTCGGGGCGGGCGCTCTGGCCCCGCAGCAACAGATCGACCGTGCGAGCCACATCGCGATGCACGAGCCAGCGGTGGCGGCTGTGCATCTCCACCGCCAAGGGGAAGGTGGGATCCGCCGCCCTTTCCAGCACTGTTTTCTGGGTGCGGCGCCGGCGCGCCTCCTCATCCCCCAGGGTCACCGACTGGATGCCGCCCACCAGGTCGCAGAGGGTGGGATTTTTGATCAGGTTGGTCAGCTCATTGCCGTGGGCAGTGGCCACGAGCATCACGCCCCGCTCGGCGATCGTGCGGGCCGCCTGGGCCTCCAATTCGGTGCCGATCTCATCAATCACGATGACTTCGGGCATGTGATTTTCCACCGCCTCGATCATCACCTGGTGCTGCAGCTCGGGCCTTGCCACCTGCATGCGCCTGGCCCGACCAATGGCTGGGTGGGGGATGTCACCGTCGCCGGCGATCTCGTTGCTGGTGTCAATCACCACGACCCGCTTGCCCAGGTCGTCGGCCAGCACCCGGGCGATCTCCCGCAGGGCGGTGGTTTTGCCGACACCAGGGCGACCCATCAACAGCAGGGAGTCGCCCCCATCGAGCAGATCGCGCACCATCGCCACCGTGCCGAACACGGAGCGGCCCACTCGGCAGGTGAGGCCGACGATCTCCCCACTGCGGTTGCGGATCGCACTGATCCGATGCAGGGTGCGCTCGATGCCGGCGCGGTTGTCACCGCCGAAGGCCCCAACCCTCTCCACCACTGCTGCCAACTCGAGCCGACCCAGGGGCTCCGCCCCCAAGCTGACCGCCCGGGCGGGGTAGCGCGCCTCTGGCACCCGGCCCAGATCCAGCACCACCTCGATCAGCTGATCCCGCGCAGCCTCGGAGGCCAGGCAGGTCTGCACCACCTGGGGCAGCACCTCCAGCAGGCGATCGAGATCGTCGGTGACGCGCTGGGGCCGGTTCACTCCACCCGTTCTAACCAGGGATTGACCAGGCCCTGGGCCAGCCGCAAGGCCTGGGGCCAGAGCAGCCCATCGGCCAGCAGGGACCGGCCCCGGTGCTGGGCTTCCAGCAGCAGGGGTTGCAGCAGCCGACGGGCCACCCCCCCAAAGGCCACCCCGGCGATCTGGCGCCGCAATGGGGCCCTGGCCGCCAATTGGAGGAGCGTATGGGCATTGGTTCCCCCCGCCAGCTGCACCGGGCCAGGCGGTGCCAGGGGCAGCACGGCCGCGGCCAGGCCGACGGCCGCAGCGGCCGTGCCGGCTCCCACATCGCCACTCATCGGCCGGCCATCAAGCTGCCAGAGAGGGAGCATGCCCTCCCTGCGCAGCACGCCGAACCGTTGCCAGAGCTCCGCAGCCAGCTGGCGCGACGACTGGGCCGTGCCCTCCAGCCCAGCGCTCACCGCCACCCGCCGCAAGGAAACCCCGCTGGCAACCAACTGGGCCACCCGCTCAGCAAAGGCCACCCCCCGACCCGGCTGGGTGTGGAGCTCTACCGCATCAGGCCGCAGCTGGGCCAGCAGGGGCGCCACCCCCTCCCCAGCCAACACCTGCCCCCGCTCCTCGATCAGGTCATAAGGACAGGCCGGTAGACACCTGCCGCAGCCGTAGCAGCGCTCGGCCAGCACCCCAGGTTCCCCGGTGGCCGCCACCCCAATGGCAAGGGCTGGGCAGACCCGTTCGCAGGGGCGGGAACAGGTTTTCGGGCAGCGACGGGGATCGAACCAGGCCTTGCGGAAATGGGGATCGGCCCCATCACTGAGGCTCAGCATCAACCAGGGCCGTCCAGGGCCCCGGCCCCCAGCCCAGGCCAAGCCGCGACGGATGGCCGCCACCACGGCAGGGTCGGCGGCCGCATCGATGCAATGAACCCCGGCCAGGGCAAAGATGCCGCTGAGATCCTCTATGGCTGCAAGATCCTGGTTGCTGGCGCCGCAAATCAGCTTGACCCAGTTGCCCCGGGCCAGGGCCGCTTCCGGCTCCAGGCCTTCAGGCACCAAGCAATTGCTCAAGGGGCTGCCAGCGCAGGGCCCGAGCGCCCCCCATCTCCACCACCAACTTCAGCCGCGGCTCCCGCCGGCAAAGCGCCACCAGGGAGCCGAGCTCCGCCTGAGAAAGCACCTGACCCTCAAGCAGCCAAAGCAGGATCGGCTGGCTGCCCTCCAGCAGGGCCCCCAACTGGGGCATCACCCTCTGCACCTCACCCACCGCGGCCCCCCTCCCCACGCTCTGGTGACCCAGATGGGGTGGGCGTACGCCGTGGAGCTGAAACAGGAAGGCCTCCGGATCGCCCAATCCTCGAGCTGAGCTGAGCTGGGCCCGGTAGCCCGCGGCCCGCAGCCGCCGCAGCAGGCGGGTCTCGGCCCCACCCTCCAGGGGGGCAAACAGTGCCAGGGCCCCAGCCTGTTCAAGATCCCGCTTAAAACCGCGACCGGAGAGCAGCAGAGGCATCGCAGGGGTTCGCTGGGCTGTTAGGGGAGTCTGCCAGCTCGTGGGGAGGTTGTGTTGTAGGGTTGCCTGCTGTGCCATTGAACTGTGCCCGTCCGCTAGCCGGGCCTCCAGCTCACGGCACCCGGTCACCAGTGGTGGTGGCCGGCTTCGGCCAGTACGGATCTGAGGCCCTCCTAGGCCCAGGCTCCGTCGGGAAACTGCCAAAACGCACTGGAATTTGTCCCTCGGGATTTCCGGTCCGGTTCTGAAAAGTCCCAGCCGCGCTGATCCGATCCAGATCAGCCTTGCTAGCCCTTGGAAATCGCAACAGCGCCTGGCGAAGTTCTACTTCGAAAGGCGCAAAGCGCCCACCTGGGCAGAGCCAGGCAGTTCTTCGATTGAGTCAGCTTCACCGTTGTGTTCGAGCCCCGTGCTCCGGGCAAGCGGTGGTCCAGCTGGCGTTGTTTCCCCTCCTATGTCTATCGGCATCCTTGGGAAGAAATTGGGCATGTCCCAGTTCTTCGATGAAGAGGGCAACTCCATCCCGGTCACCTTGATCGAGGCGGGGCCTTGCCGCATCACCCAAATTAAAAGCACCAGCACCGACGGCTACACCGCCGTGCAGCTTGGTTTTGGCGACATTCGCGAAAAGCTCGTGAACAGGCCGGCCAAGGGGCACTTGAGCAAGTCGGGAGAAGATCTTCTGCGCCACCTGAAGGAATATCGGGTTGACAGCGTCGATGGCCTCAAGCTGGGTGCCTCCATCTCCGTCACGGCCTTTGAGGCCGGCCAGAAGGTGGACGTGAGCGGCGACACCATGGGGCGGGGTTTCTCCGGCCTGCAAAAGCGCCATGGCTTCAGCCGCGGCCCCATGACCCACGGTTCAAAGAACCACCGTGAGCCTGGCTCGATCGGCGCTGGCACCACGCCAGGCCGGGTCTACCCGGGCAAGCGCATGGCGGGCCGCTATGGCGGCAAACAGATCACCACCCGTGGCCTCGTCATCCTCAAAGTGGATGCCGAACGCAACCTGCTGGTGGTGAAAGGTTCAGTGCCCGGCAAGCCCGGCGCCCTGCTGAACATCCGCCCGGCGAACCGGGTGGGCGCCAAAGCTGGGAACTGAGGAGAACACCGATGACTCAATGCGTAATCCGTGACTGGCAAGGCAAGGAAGCCGGCAAGGCTGCCCTCGACCTCAAAGTCGCCAAGCAATCCTCTGCAAACGATCTGATCCACCGCGCCGTTGTGCGCCAACTGGCCAATGCCCGCCAGGGCACGGCCAGTACCCTCACCCGGGCCGAAGTGGCTGGTGGTGGCCGCAAGCCCTACAAGCAAAAGGGCACCGGTCGGGCCCGCCAGGGATCGATCCGCACCCCGCTCCGCCCCGGCGGCGGCGTGGTGTTTGGCCCCAAGCCCCGCAGCTACACCCTGACGATGAACCGCAAGGAACGTCGCCTGGCCCTGCGCACCGCCCTGATGAGCCGCGTCGACGACATCATTGTGGTTCAGGGCTTTGGAGCGGGGCTGGACACCCCCAAAACCAAAGAGATCACCGCAGCTCTCGCCCGCCTCGGCATCGAGCTTGGCGCCAAGGTGCTGGTGGTACTCGATGGGGCCTCGGAGGCTGTGCGACGTTCCGTCCGCAACCTCGAGAAGGTGAAGCTGATCGCCGCTGATCAGCTCAACGTGTTCGACCTGCTCCACGCCAACAAGTTGGTCGTGAGCGAAGAAGCACTCGCAAAGATTCAGGAGGTTTACGGCGATGGCTGAGCGCTTTTCAAGCCGGCTTGCGGATGTGATCCGCAGGCCGCTGATCACCGAGAAGGCCACCCGCGCCCTCGAACAGAACCAGTACACCTTTGAGGTGGACCATCGGGCTGCCAAGCCCGACATCAAGGCGGCCGTTGAACAGATGTTCGACGTCAAGGTCATCGGCATCAGCACCATGAATCCGCCCCGCCGCTCCCGGCGGGTGGGACGCTTCGCCGGCAAACGTGCCCAGGTGAAGAAAGCGGTGGTGCGCCTGGCCGAGGGCAACGCCATCCAGCTTTTCCCGGAGTCCTGAGGTATCTGAAACGTCATGGCAATCCGTAACTACCGACCCATCACCCCCGGCACCCGCACCCGCGTCGCCAGTGACTTCTCCGAAATCACTGGCCGCGGCCGCGAGCGGGGCCTGGTTATCGCCAAACACCGCCGCAAGGGCCGCAACAACCGCGGCGTGATCACCTGCCGACACCGCGGTGGTGGCCACAAGCGCCTCTACCGCATCGTCGACTTCCGCCGCGACAAGCACGGCGTAATTGCGAAGGTGGCCGCCATCCACTACGACCCCCATCGCAACGCCCGTCTGGCCCTGCTCTTCTACGCCGACGGCGAGAAGCGCTACATCCTTGCCCCCGCAGGGATTGAACTGGGCCAACAGGTGATCTCAGGCCCCGATTCGCCGATTGAAACCGGCAATGCCTTACCGCTGGCCGCCATCCCCCTCGGCTCGAGCGTCCACAACGTGGAGCTCTATGCCGGCCGGGGTGGCCAGATGGTGCGCACCGCCGGGGCCAGTGCCCAGGTGGTTGCCAAAGAGGGGGACTACGTCGCCCTCAAGCTGCCCTCCACCGAAGTGCGCCTGGTACGCAGGGAGTGCTACGCCACCGTGGGCGAAGTGGGCAATTCAGAGGTGCGTAACACCAGTCTCGGCAAAGCCGGCCGTAAGCGCTGGCTGGGCCGCCGTCCGGAAGTGCGCGGTTCGGTGATGAACCCCTGCGACCACCCCCATGGTGGTGGTGAGGGCCGTGCCCCGATCGGCCGCGCTGGGCCGGTCACCCCCTGGGGCAAACCTGCCCTGGGCTACAAAACCCGTAAGCGGAACAAACCCAGCAATCGGTTTGTGCTTCGGAAACGTCGCCGGGTCTCCAAACGGAGTCGGGGCGGACGCGATTCCTGATGATCCACACCGCTTTGCTGTTCGCTTAATCCGCCATGGGACGTTCACTCAAAAAAGGGCCATTTGTTGCCGACAGCTTGCTTCGCAAGGTTGAAAAGCAAAACGTGGCTGACGACAAGACCGTGATCAAAACCTGGTCTCGGGCTTCCACTATCCTGCCAATGATGATTGGCCACACAATCGCCGTTCACAACGGCAAATCCCATGTTCCCGTCTATGTGACGGAGCAGATGGTGGGCCACAAACTCGGGGAATTCGCCCCCACCCGCACCTTCCGGGGCCACATCAAGGATAAGAAAGGAGGCCGCTGAACCTATGGCAAACACCACTTCCAACCAAGCCCTCGCCCACGGCCGCTACATCCGCGGTTCCGTGTCGAAGGTGCGTCGGGTTCTCGACCAGATCCGTGGCCGAAGCTATCGCGAGGCCCTGATCATGCTCGAGTTCATGCCCTACCGCTCCACCGGCCCAATTACCAAGGTGCTGCGCTCTGCGGTGGCCAACGCCGAGCACAACATGGGCCTGGATCCTGCCAACTTGGTGATCGCCTCGGCAATCGCCGATATGGGACCGTGCCTGAAGCGCTTCCGCCCCCGCGCCCAGGGCCGTGCCTACGCGATCAAGAAACAAACCTGCCACATCAGCATTGCTGTGGCTCCTTCCACCTGACCCCCGAGGACACCGACTGATGGGACACAAGATCCATCCAACCGGCCTGCGCCTGGGGATCACCCAGGACCACCGCTCCCGTTGGTACGCACCAAGTAAAACCTATCCAACCCTCCTCCAAGAGGACGACCGGATTCGCAAATTTGTCCATAAGAAGTACGGCGCTGCCGGCATCAGCGATGTGCTGATTGCCCGCAAGGCCGACCAATTGGAAGTCGAACTCAAGACAGCTCGTCCCGGCGTGCTTGTTGGCCGCCAGGGCAGTGGCATTGAGGAACTGCGCACCGGCATCCAGCAAACCCTCGGCGATGCCAACCGCCAGGTGCGCATCAACGTAGTGGAAGTGGAGCGGGTCGACGCCGACGCCTTCCTGCTGGCTGAGTACATCGCCCAGCAGCTGGAGAAGCGGGTTGCCTTCCGCCGGGTCATCCGCATGGCGGTGCAGCGGGCCCAACGGGCTGGCGTGCTCGGCCTCAAGATCCAGGTGAGCGGTCGCCTCAACGGCGCCGAAATCGCCCGCACCGAATGGACCCGCGAAGGTCGCGTGCCCCTGCACACCCTCCGGGCCGACATCGACTACGCCACCAAACTTGCCAGCACCACCTATGGGGTTCTGGGCATCAAGGTGTGGGTGTTCAAAGGCGAAATTCTGCCCGGCCAGAAGGAGCAGCTACCCGTGGGTGCGGCCCCCCGCCGCCGCACCAACCGGCAGCCGCAACAGTTTGAAGACCGCTCCAACAAAGAGTGATCAGGAGCCCTGAACCATGCTGAGTCCAAGACGCGTCAAATTCCGCAAACAGCAACGAGGCCGCATGCGCGGTGTCGCCACCAGGGGCAACACGATTGCCTTCGGTGAGTTTGCCCTGCAAGCCCAGGAATGTGGCTGGATCACCTCACGCCAGATTGAGGCCAGCCGCCGGGCCATGACCCGCCATGTCAAGCGGGGGGGCAAGATTTGGATCCGAATCTTCCCAGACAAGCCCGTCACCATGCGTGCCGCCGAAACCCGCATGGGTTCCGGCAAGGGCAACCCTGAGTTCTGGGTGGCTGTAATCAAGCCAGGCAGGATTCTCTTCGAGATGGGTGGGGACGAAATCACCCCCGAAATAGCCAAGGAAGCCATGCGCCTGGCGCAATACAAGCTTCCCTTGAAGACCAAATTCCTGACCCTGGCGGATCAGGAAACTGCAGCTCCTGTGGAGGCCTGACCCATGGCAAAGCCCAACATCGCCGATACGCGCAAGCTCAGCGGCGACCAGATCAACGAACAGGTGAACGCCACCAGGCGTGAACTGTTTGAGTTGCGCTTCCAGCAGGCCACCCGTCGGCTGGAAAACACGCATCGTTTCAAGGAAGCCCGCATCAAGCTGGCCCACCTGTTCACGGTGCAGCAAGAGCAGCAACGCTCCGCCACCAAGGCTGATTCAGCCTCCTGATACCCCCTCGATCCCATGGCACTCAAGGAAAGGGTCGGCACCGTCGTCAGCGACAAGATGGACAAAACGGTGGTGGTGGCGGTGGAAAACCGCTTCCCCCATCCCATCTATCAAAAGACGGTCAGTCGCACCACCCGCTACAAAGCCCACGACGAAGCGAACAGCTGCAAAGTGGGCGACCGGGTTCGCATCACCGAAACCCGCCCGCTCAGTCGCACCAAGCGCTGGGCTGTGGCCGAAGTTCTTACCAACAGCACGTCAGCTTGAGGAGAACCCACCAATGATCCAACAAGAAACCTATCTAAACGTCGCTGATAACAGCGGCGCCAAACGCATCCAGTGCATCCGGGTGCTCGGCACCAACCGTCGCTACGCCCACGTGGGTGATGTGATTGTCGCTGCCGTCAAAGACGCCATGCCCAACATGGGCGTCAAGAAGTCTGATGTGGTGAAAGCCGTGGTGGTGCGCACCAGGGCCACCCTGCGCCGCGACACGGGCAACTCGATCCGGTTTGACGACAACGCCGCCGTGATCCTGGGCACCGACAACAACCCGAAGGGCACCCGGGTTTTCGGTCCCGTGGCCCGCGAATTGCGCGAGCGCAATTTCACCAAGATTGTCTCCCTTGCTCCTGAGGTGATCTGAAATGGCCACCGCGACCCCCAAGGCCAAGACATCCGAGCGCATCAAGATGCGACTCAAAAAAGGCGACACCGTTCAGGTGATTGCTGGCAAGGAAAAAGGCAAGACCGGTGAGGTGCTCCGCACCCTGCCCTACGACAACCGGGTTGTGGTGCAGGGCATCAACCTCCGCACCCGTCACGTCAAACCCACCCAGGAGGGCGAAAGCGGCCGAATCGTCACCGAGGAAGCCTCCCTGCATGCCTCCAACGTCATGCTCTACTCAACCACACAAAAAGTGGCCAGCCGAGTTGAGATTGTGGTGGAAAAGGACGGCAGCAAAAAGCGTCGTCTCAAGAAGACGGGAGAAATCTTGGCTTGATCCCCACCCCAGCTCACCTGTTCTGACCGACCCAGCTCCGGCCCCAACCCCCTCCCCAGTCTTCTGACCCCGACCAGAAGCGCCTATCCCCCCTCCCGTCATGTCCCTGAAACAGCGCTACCGGGAGACGATTCAGCCCAAACTCCTCAAGGATCTGAATCTCTCCAACATTCACGAAGTTCCCAAGGTGGTGAAAGTCACCCTCAACCGGGGCCTCGGTGAAGCAGCCCAGAACGCCAAGGCCCTTGAAGCCTCCATTACCGAGCTGGCCACTATCACTGGTCAGAAGGTGGTGGTGACCCGCGCCAAGAAGGCCATCGCCAGCTTCAAGATCCGCCAGGGCATGCCCATTGGGGTGGCTGTCACCCTGCGGGGCGAGCGGATGTACGCCTTCCTGGAGCGCTTGATCAACCTCGCTCTACCGCGTATCCGCGACTTCCGGGGCGTCAGCCCCAAGAGCTTTGACGGCCGTGGAAATTACACCCTGGGGATCCGCGAACAGATCATCTTTCCCGAGATCTCATTCGACAAAATCGATGCGATCCGAGGTATGGACGTGACGATCGTGACCAACGCCCGTAACGACGAAGAGGGCCGGGCCCTCCTCCGCGAGATGGGAATGCCGTTCCGCAGCAACTAGCCCTCTTCGGACCCGACCTATGGCCAATCACGACCCAATTTCAGACATGCTCACCCGCATTCGCAATGCGAGCGAGAAGCGTCACGAGACCACCAAGATCCCTGCCTCCCGCTTGGTGCGCAACATTGCCAACGTGCTGCAGCAGGAGGGCTTCATCGCCGCCATCTCCGAAGAGGGCGAGGGGGTGCAGAAGCACCTAGTGCTGGAGCTCAAGTACAGCGGCAAACATCGCCAGCCGACCATCCGCTCCGTACAGCGGGTCAGCAAGCCTGGCCTGCGCATCTACAAGAACAATCGCCAGCTGCCCAAAGTTTTGGGCGGCCTGGGAGTGGCCATCATCTCCACCTCTAAGGGAGTGATGAGCGACCGCGACGCCCGCAAGCAGGGCGTCGGTGGCGAAGTGCTTTGCTACGTCTACTGATCCCGGGAGATTGATTCATGTCACGTATTGGTAAAGCACCCATTCCCCTCCCCGACAAGGTGAGTGTCAGCCTCCATGGTCTGGCAGTCACCGTGAAGGGGCCGAAGGGCGAACTCAGCCGCACCTTGCCCGATGGGGTGCAGATCTCCCAGGACGGCAACACCCTGGTGGTGAGACCCACCAGTGAGACCCGGCGCTCCCGGGAGCGCCACGGCCTCTGCCGCACCCTTGTTGCCAACATGGTCGAAGGCGTCAGCCAGGGCTACACCCGCAAGCTGGAAATCATCGGCGTGGGCTACCGCGCCGCCCTCCAGGGCACCAAGCTGGTGGTCTCCGCTGGCTACAGCCACCAGGTGGAGGTGGTGCCCCCTGATGGGATCACCTTCTCCGTCGAGGGCAACACCACCGTGCTGGTCTCAGGCGCCAACAAGGAGCTGGTGGGCAACGAAGCGGCCAAAGTGCGCGCCATTCGTCCGCCCGAGCCCTACAAGGGCAAGGGGATCAAATACCAGGGTGAACGCATCCTGCGCAAGGCCGGAAAGACCGGTAAGAAGTGAGGCCTGCCTGAGCGTCGTTACCCTGTATTGCCATGTCTTCCATCACCCGCAAATTTCAGACCCAGAAGCGTCACCGCCGCCTGCGTCGCCTACTCAGTGGCACGGCCGCCCGCCCGCGGCTGGCCGTGTTCCGCTCGAACAACCACATCTACGCCCAAGTCATCGACGACGACGCCCAGAACACCCTCTGCGCGGCCTCGACCCTCGACAAGGACCTGCGCACCAGCCTCACCACCAGCGCCACCTGCGATGCCTCCGTGGCCGTGGGTGAGCTGGTCGCCAAGCGGGCCCTTGCCCAGGGCATCCAGCAGGTGGTCTTCGATCGAGGCGGCAACCTGTACCACGGCCGGGTCAAGGCCCTGGCTGACGCCGCCCGGGAAGCGGGCCTTCAGTTCTGATCCCTGCTCTCACCATGACCGAAACCAACGATCAAGTTCAGTCCAACGACATCCCGGCCGCATCCGATGTGCCTGCGGCGGCCGAAGGCCAGCAGGAGCGCCGCGGTGGCCGCACTGAAAATCGGGGTGGCGACAGCCGCCGCGGTGGCGGCGGCCGGGGGCGGGACAACCGCCGCGGCCAAGAGCGCGACTCCGAGTGGCAGGAACGGGTGGTGCAGATCCGCCGCGTCTCCAAAACCGTCAAGGGCGGCAAGAAGATGAGCTTCCGGGCCATCGTTGTCGTAGGCAACGAGAAGGGTCAGGTGGGCGTCGGTGTCGGCAAGGCCGGTGACGTGATCGGTGCCGTCCGCAAGGGCGTGGCCGATGGCAAGAAACACCTGGTCAAGGTGCCCCTCACCCGCCACAGCTCCATTCCCACCCTCAGCAATGGCTGTGACGGAGCCGCCAGCGTGCTGATCCGTCCAGCCGCTCCGGGTACTGGTGTGATTGCGGGCGGTTCGATCCGCACCGTGCTCGAGCTCGCCGGTATCAAGAACGTGCTGGCCAAGCGCCTCGGCTCCAAGACCCCCCTGAACAATGCCCGGGCTGCGATGCAGGCTCTTGCTGGCCTCCGCACCCACAAGGAGACCGCCAAGGAGCGGGGCATCTCCCTTGAGCAGATCTACTCCTGAGCCTCGCCATGAGCATCAATCTCCAGTCCCTGAAAGCCAATCCCGGTGCCCGCCGCCGCAAACTGCGCAAGGGCCGCGGCATCGCCGCTGGCCAGGGCGCCAGCTGTGGCTTCGGCATGCGGGGCCAGAAGTCACGCTCCGGTAGCCCCACCCGACCCGGTTTCGAGGGTGGCCAGATGCCCCTCTACCGCCGCATCCCCAAGCTCAAGCACTTTGAGCTGGTGAACACCAAGGAGTACTCGATCATCAATGTGGCCAAGCTGGCCGAGTGCGAGGCCGGCAGCACCGTGAACCTTGACTCCCTGGTGAAGGATGGCCTGGTCACCAGCCCCAAGCACCCCCTCAAGGTGCTCGGCAACGGCGACCTCAAGGCAAAGCTCACCGTGCAGGCAGCTGCCTTCACCGCCAGCGCCCGCAGCAAGATCGAAGCTGCTGGTGGCAGTTGCCAAGTCATCTGATCACCTTGGGGGCCTCCGCCCTATGGTCTGAACCGTCCAGCGGATTCGGGGGGCCTTCCCGGGATCCGCTGGGCGTTTTTTTGATGTCCACCTCACGCCGCCATGCTTGTTAGCCGGGGTCGCAACCCCAGTGCCGGGGAAATCCTCAGCCAACTGATCCAATCCAAGGGCCTGCGCGACCGGGTGCTGACCACCCTCGGCCTGTTGCTGCTCGTGCGGCTGGGCATCTACATCCCGATGCCGGGAATCGACCGGGTGGCCTTCCAGGAGTTCCTCTCCCGCGGCGGCCAGCTGATCGGCTTCCTTGACATTTTCACCGGCGGAGGCCTCTCCACCCTGGGCATCTTTGCCCTGGGGATCCTGCCCTTCATCAACGCCTCGATCATCATCCAGCTGCTCACCGCAGCCCTGCCCCAGCTCGAAGACCTCCAGAAAAACGAGGGCGAGGCAGGCCGCCGCAAAATCGCCCAGATCACCCGCTACGTGGCCCTGGGCTGGGGGATCCTCCAGAGCCTGGTGTTCGCCCTGATCCTGCGGCAGTACGCCACCGAGGGCCTCTCGGAACCCGTATTCGTGATCCAGACGGCCCTGGCCCTGGTGACCGGCTCGATGGTGGTGATGTGGATCAGCGAAGTGATCACCGAGCGAGGCATCGGCCAGGGGGCCTCCCTGGTGATCTTCGTGAACATCGTGGCCACCCTGCCGAAGGCCCTCGGCTCCACCATTGAGCTGGCCCAGAGCGGCGACCGCAGCACCGTCGGCGGCATCGTGGTGCTGGTGCTGGTCTTCCTGCTGACAATCGTGGGGATCATCTTTGTGCAGGAAGGCAACCGCCGCATCCCGATCGTGAGTGCCAAGCGGCAGGTGGGGGGAGCCGGGGTGCTCTCGGCCCGCCAGAGCTACCTGCCCCTCAAGCTCAATGCCGGCGGGGTGATGCCGATCATTTTCGCCTCGGCAGTGGTGTTCCTACCGCTCACCATCGCCAACCTCACCGGCAGCCCTTGGCTGATCCAACTGGCTGGCTATCTCAACCCCAACAGCAGCACCCCCTGGCTATATGCCCTGGTGTTCTTCGCCCTGATCTGCGGCTTTGGCTTTTTCTACGCCTCGCTCACCGTCAATCCGGTGGACATCGCCACCAACCTCAAACGCAGCGGAGTGGCGATCCCAGGGGTACGTCCCGGCTCCGCCACCGCCACCTACCTCAGTGGCGTCCAAAACCGTTTGACCCTGCTGGGGGGGCTGTTTCTGGGCGCCGTAGCAATCATCCCTTCGGCTGTGGAAGGGGCCACCCAGGTGCGCACCTTCCAGGGCCTGGGGGCCACCTCCCTCCTAATCCTGGTGGGCGTGGCTATCGACACGGCCAAGCAGGTGCAGACTTACGTGATCTCCCAACGCTATGAGGGGATGGTGCGGCAGTGAGCACAAGCCCACTCAATAAGCCGCCCGGTGCCAGCCGTTTGCGGTGTCCCCTTGCAGTGCGCTTTGCAGTTCCGTTTGCATTAATGACATGAAAAAACGTCTCCTGTTCCTCGGGCCCCCCGGCGCGGGTAAGGGCACCCAGGCGGAGCTCCTGGCCGCAGCCCACAATCTGCTGCACCTCTCCACGGGCGACCTGCTGAGGGCCGAGGTGGCCGCCGGCACCAGTCTTGGCATGGAAGCTGAGGCGGTGATGGCCAGCGGGGCCCTAGTAAGCGACGAGCTGGTGCTGGCGATCGTGCGCAGCCGCCTGGAGACCCAGGCGGCCAGCGATGGGGACGGCTGGCTACTGGATGGCTTCCCCCGCAACCTGGCCCAGGCAGAGGCCCTGGGCCAGCTGCTGGAGGAACTCCACCAGCCGATCGAGCTGGTGGTGCTGCTGGAGCTCGACGATGCCGTGCTGCTCCAGCGGCTGCTGGGTCGGGGCCGGGCCGATGACAACGAAAGCGTGATCCGCCACCGGCTCGAGGTGTATCGGGAGCAAACCGCACCCCTAATTCGCTACTACCGGGAAGCGGCCCTGCTCCAGTCGGTAGAGGCCCACGGCACGGTGGACACCATTGCGGCACGCATCACAAACCTATTGGCCTGAGCAGCCGAAGGAGGTTGACCTCTGTGGTAGGTTGTCGGTTTGCAAATTCGGAGAGCACAACGCCCATGAAGGTGCGTGCCTCAGTCAAGAAAATGTGCGACAAGTGCCGGGTGATTCGTCGCCACGGCAGGGTAATGGTGATTTGCACCAACCCCAAGCACAAGCAGCGCCAAGGCTGACCAGCCCTGGCCAGCCCCGCCTGGGGGCCAGCTGTTTTCGATTCATTCCCGCTCTGCTTCGGCGGCAGCGGATCTTGCCCCCTCATTGATTTCCCCCGTGGCTCGGATTGCCGGCGTAGATATCCCTCGCGAAAAGCGCGTTGAGATTTCCCTCACCTATGTGTATGGCATCGGTCTTACCCGTGCCCAGAAGATCCTGAGCAAAACCGGGGTCAACCCGGACACCAGGGTCAAGGACCTCAGCGACGCCGACGTTCAGAAACTGCGGGGTGCCGCC
>NZ_JAGQCQ010000079.1:0-12095 GCF_024346275.1 Cyanobium sp. BA20m-p-22 | reverse complement strand
GTCGACGCCGAAGCCATTTGGGGGCAGTTGAGCGACCAGGTTTTCAGGCCACTGCTACCCCAGTTGAAGGGCAGCCGACAGTGGTTCCTCTCCCCTGATGGAGAACTGAATCGGGTTCCTTTTGCCGCTCTGCCCTCCCCCCAGCAACCCAGCACTCCACTCGGCCAAGCTGTGCAGCTACGTCTGCTCACAACTGGACGTGAACTTTTGAGGCTGCAGCAACCCGCTGCTTCCAGTGGCCAGGCCGTGGTGATGGCAAACCCCAGCTACGGCACCCCCAACACACAAAAAACATCACTATCGCCTTCAGATGCTTCGTTGCCTTTTGGGCGGCGCCGGTCTGTGGAGGTTGGCTACAGTCAATGGACACCTCTTCTCGGGACCGAGCGGGAGGGTCTGCAGGTAGCTCAGCTCCTAAACAGCAAACTCATCAGTGGCCCTGCGGCAACCACCACGTCCGTAAAGCGTACGCAGGGCCCAAGAGTGCTCCATATCGCCACTCATGGGTTCTTTGTATCTGACCAGGAATCCGCACCCACAGATCCACTGCGTGTGGTTCAGGAGCAGGCGTCTCAGCTGCAGGCCATGCGAAGAGAGGATCCGCAGTTGCGTAGTGGGCTGGTGCTTGCAGGCGCTAATCAGCCCGAAGGTAATCCCGAAGATGATGGGTATCTCACAGCTGCGGAAGCCGTATCACTCAATCTCAAGGGAACGGAACTGGTAGTTCTTTCCGCTTGCTCCACAGGTCAGGGCGTAATCCGAACTGGTCAAGGCGTCTATGGCCTGCAGCGCTCGCTCACGGTAGCGGGGGCCCGCTCAACACTACTGTCATTGTGGAAAGTGGATGACGCTGCCACTAGTGCATTCATGACCAGCTTTTACAAGCGGCTTAAAGCCGGTGAGAGCCGCAGTGATGCCCTAGCTGCCGTTCAGAAAGAGTTCAGAGAGGGTCCTATTCCTGCATGGCACCACCCTTATTACTGGGCAGCCTGGCAACTTGTGGGTGACTGGAGGCCAATTAAAGACCTGTGATTAGCACTCACCCTCCTGCAATAGGACAAGAATCAGCCGGCGGAGGTCGGCGCTGGATTCAAGTTGTTCCAACAGCCAGCGCAGTGCCGTTTCTTGGTTGCTGAAGCCCAATTCCCCACCCAGCTTGTTAAGAAGCCGCACGTAAGGATCTGCAGTGTTTCTTGTAACGGAAGTCGACCGTTGCCTGCGCTTAAGAAAGCTAGGCAGCTGCGGATTTTTTAAATCAGCCACAGGCTTAGCGATGGTTGATGATACGGGCCACAGCAAGACCAGTTTTAAATATGATCAAAGGTGATGCGGCGGGCATCAGTGATCCGCCGACAAGACCTATGCCAGCAACAGCACAGGCACCGAGTACGCGCATAACGCCTTCATTATCAGGGGTCGAATAATTAGGATTGGTGGTGGTCATTGTAGTGGCAGCTCAGGCTGCGGGTGGTACGACGTCCTCTCGTTCCAGGACCCTATGCATGATTCCAGAGCAATGAGGAGCTCCCAAAATCAAGCAATTCACCCAATAGGGCGACTAAGGGCAAAGTGCAGGTCCCTGCTTTTGGAATCACTCCAGCTCATGCAGAACGAGAGGTTGGCGTCCATCACCTGGCGGATCAAGACCGTCAAATTAATGAAAGTCTTTCTCACCCTCCTTGCCGTTGCCGCGACCACAGTCGCCACCACAGCCGCCTTGGTGGAGCCCGCTGCGGCCCAATGGGGTTCAAATGGACTCAGCCAGCAGCAGCAGCGTCAGCAACGCGGCAACGGCTGGAGCAGCGGCGACTACTTCGGTGCTCCCCAGCAACCTCGGATCCAGCAGCAGCCAAATGGCGGCAGCTTCACACCCGGTCTTCAGCACAACACTCGCTACCGCCAGGGCAGCTGCGCTTTGTACCTCAACTGCTGAATCCCATGAACAGCAACTCGCCATTGCGCTTGCTTGATGTGCCAGAGCCTGATGGCAGTCCACCTACCAATCAGTGGGCGATCCTCAGTCAGCTTGAAGCTTTGGTGCTTTCAAATGCCGATGATGATGCATTGGAGTCTTGGTCGAGTCACAAACTAGACGCGGTACTCATGCCCTGGCCAATCGCATTGCGGTGCGCACAGCGCTTGGTCTCTGAAGGAAAAGTCGTAGTTCTGGTCCGCGGCAATGCCGAAAGTTGGCAGTGGTTGATGCTTGTAACTGAATGGCCATTGGGCGTGGCTCTAGCATAATGTGTGCTGGCCAGGACAAATTTAAATCATTAGCCATTTTCCTTTTCATTTTTGGATAAACGCTATGACATCACCACCTGGCGCCCGCTACATTCAACTTCTTGGCCAAGATGGTCAGCCCAGTGCTCTATTGGTTGCCTACGGCAGGAAATGGAGCGCCAATATTCTAGAGCGATGGAGACAGCGACCACAAGAATCTCCAAAGGGTACAATTAGCGCGGAGATTGTTGATCTTTTCAGCCGCTGTATTCCTGCTATTTCTGCTTCATTAAGTAAAGGCAACCTCTTTCAGGTGATTGGTACTCCAGACCTGCTTCGGGGGATTAATGCTGGTACTCATGCCTTGATGCAGACCTCAACGGGGACACTTGGCACCGTTGTTAGCACGTCTTCAGGCCAGATCGCAGGGCAACTTCGCTTTGAACCCTCGACATCGTTGGCTCCTGCGGTTGGTCCCACGCTTGCCTGGTCGCTGCTCAATGCGGTGGCAGGAACTGTTCAGCTTCAGCGGATCAACATGAGGCTTGATGTTCTGATCAGGCAGATTGAGAAACTTTCCTTTAGACAGGAAGCGGAGGTCGTGGGCAGGCTTGTTACGTCCATAAATGTGCTTGATGACCTTTTGCATGAGTATCAGCACACTGGCAACCTAAATAAGCTGGCTACAAGTCGACTTGCAGAAGCCGAAAAGGATGTTGGCTCGATTTATGAGCGCAACAAAATTCTGATTGATGAATTCTCGTCAAGGGTCGAAGCCACGCTTGATGCTACTGGAAGGCTCGGGGCCGAGAAAGCAGCAACTTTGATTAGAGAAGATGGTCATACTGCAGTTCAGGATATGCAAGTCTTTGCGACTCTGATAGCGGCAAGAAATCGGGTTACTCAGCTTCAGATCTACCATGATCTCATCGAGCAGCCCTCTTATGCAGGCAAGCGTATGGAAACTGCAGCCAATAGGATGAATCAGCACAAAATAGTCATGGAAAGCTGCAATACAGTTGAGAGTCTTCGGTCACACGCCAAGCAGTGCATCGGCCAGATGAACTGGTTTCAGCGAAACATCTTTGACCGATCGACAGTAAAGATGGTCGATGAGGCGTTGTCCTATGCGACACCATGCGCCGCATCAGGGGCAGTGGTTGACGTCACTCCTGGATTCTGCTTCTGGCAGGGTAACGATGGATCGACTCAGGCTAGGCTCGTCATGCAGGATTGAAAGTCAAGGGGCTTTGCTTGCCAGGTTGCTTGATTTTCAATCTTCGAGTGAGATTGCTTGCTGAATCAAGTTGTACACCCTCCTGCAGCACGACTTGCACCTCTGCAGGCTGTTCAAAGCCAGGGTGATCCAAGCCTGCTTGATTTGCTGGGCCTAGATGAGTATTCTTACAATGGAGGCGATACAGGTCACTGCCTAGATGAGGTCTCCTAAAGCAGGTCTCAGCAAAAGCCTCCGGCAGTTGCGCTCAGCAAGGGGTCTGCCAGGCAGCTCAGCTAACGCCGGCCGCCCATTGCGCAGCTCCGTCCTCTCCTTGCACTTCCGCTGCGTTGTGATGCTCCATCCAGGCGTTTTGCAGGTCAGCTCTGGTGAGCCGGAAGCCCAGCTGGCGGGCGGTGCGTAGCAGCTCCTGGCGGCTATGGCACTGGCGCAGGACCTGCTGGAGCGCCGGGCTGGTTTCTGCATCAGCCACCAACCGCTCCAGATCAGACCAGCTCATCTACTCAAAGCAGAGATGGGATCAAGCTCGCGTGAACTGGTGCCTGCTGCCAGGTTCCCTGCGGCACATTGCAGCGCATTGATGCCTTGGCGGAGCGTTGCGATCGCAGGAGCGATCTGCTGAGAGCACAACAAGCCAGTAGCAAGCCCTCAGCTCGCAGCCTTGAGGGCTGCCACCTCTGCTTTGAGAGCCAGCAGCTCATCTAAAATAGCGCTCACGAGCTTGTCGATATAGGCCTTGTTGGTCAGGTCAGTGGCCGCAACCGGCGGGTTAGCTGCTGCAGGACAAGAGCCAAAGGTCACCTGGCCGCTGCTGTTCTCAATACGCCAGGCCGATTTAGAAGACGGCAACTGGCACCGAAGAAACGTCCCGTCGTAGTACAGGTAAACGTCACGGCCATTGAAGGTTGAAACACCGCCGCTATTTGCCCAGCGCAGCGGGCCGTTCATCACATCACCAGCCTTATTGACGTAGGTGGTTGCCATCGCAGCACTGAGCACGCCATCGGCCGTCATGCTCAGCCCAGCACCCACCTTGATGCCGCCCAACACCTTGGCTGTCGCTACGGGCAGGACGTAAAGGGAGGACGGCACAAACACCTTGGCGTCAGTGCCCAGCCTGGCGCTGTTGCCGGCATCAGCCGACACTGCGCTCGGGCCAGCAGGGCCCTGCAGGTTGCCAGCAAATGACCAGGCCACCGCTCAGCTCAGGGTGTACACATCGCCAGTGGCGTTGTCCAGATAAAGATCACCGGGAATCGCGCCTGGGATGTCAGCTGCAGGAGCACCCGTGCCGTTGAACCAGCCGGTGCCGCGCTCGCCCGCACTGCCGGCCGGCCCATCGATTCCCTGGAGGCCCTGGGGACCGGCTGGGCCGATCTCCCCCTGCAGGCCCTGGCTGCCCTGGGCACCGGTGATCCCCTGGGGTCCCTGGATCGAGCCACCACTCACCCAGCTGCTGCTGGTCGCGTCCCACACCTGCAGGCTGTCGTCGGCCTGAACGATGTAGGCATCACCCTGCTCGGCACTGGCCGGCAGCTCAGCGGCCGTGGAGACCTGGCCGCGGAAGTTGATGCCGGTGCCGGCCGCACCCTCGATGCCCTGGATGCCCTGGGGGCCTTCCGGGCCGGCGATGCCCTGCTCGCCCTGAATGCCCTGGAGGCCATCGGCTCCAGCAGGGCCGGCTGGGCCAGCGATGCCCTGTGAACCCTCAATGCCCTGTGGTCCCTTGAGGGAGCCGGCAGCTGCCCAGGCCATGGTCAAGCGGGCCAGTGGCCCGGCGAATTCTCAGATCTATTGCCGATCAGGAGGGGTTGGCCCATAGCTGGAGCTGCCCAGCACCGGAGCCATGATGCTGGCTGGCGGCAGCCGGTAGCCACTGGCTTTCGCTGTATTGCATCACAGCAGCTGATGGGTTGGTGATGAAGATCCTGCCAATCAGATGGTCTGGATGTATGCCTTGCCGTTGCCCAGCGTGTTGGCAGGCGGCGAGAAGATGCCGTCATAGATCGCGCCATTAAGCCGCAGAAAGCCGTCACCTTCTGCTTTGGCAGCGCTCTCCCCATTGCCTGTCAAGGTGGCAGCGCTAGCCAGGATGTTGCCGCCGTAACCGATATAGATGCCATTTTTCTGGTTACTGGCGGCTGTCAGATCACCGGCGTAAATGGAGCCGCCATAACTTGTGGCGAATCCGTTCTGCCCGTTTCTAGATGCGTTGGCAGCAGAGGCATAAATCGTGCCCCCATGTCTGATCATGACACCGCTCTGGAGATTGTTTGCTGCCGTTGCTCCTTTAGCCAGGATTGATCCGCCGTAGAAGCAGATGATGCCATTTTTTAAGTTATTGGCTGCCATCGCATCCATCGCGTTGATCGAGCCGCCGTGGCAGGTGGCAATGCCATCGCCATTGCAATTGGAAATCGTGGCCTGGTAGGCCTGGATCGAACCGCCGAAATAGGTCCTGATGCCATCACTTTTAGTATTGGTCACCGTTACGGCTTCTGCGCAGATGGAGCCGCCATAGCCGGTGGCGATCCCCACCCCACCGAAGTTATGCACCCCGACTGTCTGGCCCAGATTGATTGAGCCGGTGGATGCTTTGTCGATAAAGAGGCTCTGCTGGATGCGCAGTGGGTCCTTGCCACCGGCCAGCACCCCATCGGTGTAGGCCGTGCCGTTGCCGCGGATCAAAAGCTTGTCAACGGTGACACCGCCACCGAGGTCACAGCGCAACCCGTCACAGCCGTTGAACTGCCATTGGGTTCGGTAAAACGCCTTGAGTTTTGCGTCGTTGAAGGATTCGGTGGTTGTGGAATAGCCCTTGCCACCACCGCCATTGAGGCTCGTGCCGGTTGGCCGGGTGCCGCTGGTGCTGGTGCCCTCGATGCTGATCTGCGTTCCCTGGGGATGGTTGAGATTCAGCTCCTTGGAGAAGGTGTATGCCCCATCGGCGATTGAGATGGTGACAAAGACGCCATCGGCCGGCAGCACCCCTCTGAGGAAGGCCATGGCCCGATGGGGGGTGGCCCAGGGAGCGGCCTGGCTGCCATCACCGGTTGTGTCGCTCCCTGTTGTGGCGACATGCAAGGTGAGATCAGCTATCAGCAACCAGGCAGCAGGGGTGTAGAGCAGGCCGTCGCTGCCGGCACCGGTGATGTTGCCGGCGTCAGCAGAAGCGGCTGACGGTCCGCGGATGTTCTGTGTCTTGTTCCAGCCCATCGCTCAGTTCTCCAGCACGTAGAAGGCGCCGCTGATCCCATCGAGGTAGTAGTCACCGGGGGCCGCTGCGGTGATGGTCCCGGGTGGGCCATCACCGTTGAACCAGCGGCTGCCTCCTCCACCTGTTGGGGGTGGTTGGGTGGGTTCGGGCTGCCAGATCGGGCAGCCCGCCAGGCTGAGCAGCAAGGACGCCGTAATGCCATTGCCGCTGAGCGCAACCCGGATCGTGTAATCCCTGCGGCTGGCATAGCCATGGAGCAGCCGGCCATTGGCGTCCCCACCGTCGGGCCAGGGCAGTGTTTGGGTCGTGCCGTCGCCCCAGTCCACCGTCACCGCAGCGGGCGGGGTGTGGCGCGTATTGAGCAGTAGCTCCACCGCAATGGTGCCTGCTGGATCAGCGATAGCCGCCGTAGCTGTAGCTGCGGTTGTAGCGGCAGCGGGCTGCCAGGCCAGCTCCAGTACCGCTGCCGGTATGGGGGCGCGGTAGAAGCCCAGCTGCTCCCAGCGCAGCACCTCATTGGGCGGCACCCAAACCGGCTGGCCCGGACACCCCAGAGGCGGCAACAGGCGGACCAGCTGGGCGCTGATGCCGCTGCTGCTGATCGCCGGGGTGCGCAACAAGGAGGTCATGGGGGAGGCATGGGGGCTGCGGGATTGGCCCCCTGGCCCACACCTATTGCCGATCGATGCGCAACTGGGCGCATTGCACAAGCAATGCCGGAAGCTCGACCGTCACCACATCCCAGACGATGTCCAGGTCAATTCCTAGATAGCCATGGATCAATTGGTTGCGCATGGCCACGATCTGTCGCCAGGCAATCGAGGGATTGGCATCGCGCATGGCCTGCGGAATCCGTGTGGCGGCTTCTCCAATCAGTTCGATATTGCGCAGCACAGCGTCTTGGACAAGGCGATTGGCCTCGAACTCATCCTGGCTGAGATCAGCGCAGTAGCCGATGGCCCGGGAGGCAAATTCCTCCATGTCGTCCAGGTAGAGCAGCCAGTCCCTCTGGGAGCGCCGCTCAGACGGTGATGGCATCGGCTTCCACCGCGGAGCGCAGTTCCGGCCGCAGAGCCTTGTCGCTCACAAGGTCAACCGGGCTACCGAGCAGATCTTCCAAGAAGAACTGCAAACCAAAAAAGCGCCGCGCACTGGCAGGTGTTTCGAACTCCACCAGCACATCGACATCACTGTCAGGCCTGGCTGAGCCCCGTGCCCAAGATCCGAACAGCCGAAGCCTGCGCACGCCAAATGATTCCCGCATCTGGGGGGCGTGCTCACGGATGCGGATGATCAACTCACGCGTGCTGGCGGACATGGCCTGGCCAGGCAGCAGGTCTGTGCACTCAGTTTACCCAGCCTGCAATCACTGCAGGTTTGGGGATGTGGGGCTGGGAATGCCACTCAGATCAGCGGGTCATCCACCAGCCCATCGGGCAGCGGCGGGCAGATCAACTGCGCGCGCTGGCTTTCCAGGGCCCTTGCCTGCTCAACCAGTTCGGCCTTGGTCTGGCTGCCGTCGAGCTCCACCCCGTGGATAGTTGAGCAGTGCTCAATGATCTGGGCCTTGGTCAACGCCTGAAAGTCAGTGGCCTCTGGCAGCGGCGTCGCAGCGTCAGTTGCGCCAGACGGCGGCGCGTCAACGACCTCTGGCTGGGAGTGTTGTGCGTCCGGGCCCTGGCCCGCCACCTCTTCTGGGCCTGAATCTGGGTCTGGATTTGGGTATGGGTCTGGATCTGGTTCCAGTTCCAGCTCCGCCAACCTGGGTTCAGGCAATAGCGGCTCCGGCAGCCTGGGTTCAGGTGCTGACAGATCGGCAGCAGGTTGCAGCTGCCAGCCCAGGCTTTGCCAGCCGCCTAGGTGCACCGGCCAAATAAAGCGATGCTCTGCTCCAGCACTAATCCGCACCATCCCCTCAGGAATGGCCGGATCACCCAGGTCATGGCGCACAGGGGTAACGCTGCTAGGTGCACTTGGCGTAGCTGTCATGGCCATCAAGCCGCAATGGTGGCGGTAAGGCCCACGTGCATCCCCTCTGGGGTCTCGGGGCTCACCTCCGCTTTGGCAAAGCAGACCGCCGGCAGGTCCACATCGGCTAAATCAGCAGCATTGAGCTGGATGTCACGTCCACTGATGAAGGCCTCCACCCGCCCGCCTTCTGCTGGCAGTGCCACGGTGGCTGCAACTACCCAGCTGCCAATCGTGCCATCGCGCAGCACTGGGGCAAAGGAAACCTGGATCTCAACTGCAGCAGCAGAGCCAGGATTATTTGCCACCACCGAGAAGCGTGACGCCGCATCGAGTTTGGTGGTGAGCAGCACCTCTTCTCCAGAGAGGAAGGTGCGCTCGTGGCTGCGTATGGCGCTGCGGTTGGTCCAGCCCACCAGGGTGGTCTCCGCATCAAGCAAGGGATTGCCGTTCATGGCTCAGTTAGCAGGGGTGATGTTGAAGAGGCGGCCAGCAGCGCGGCTCTGCAGTACGGCAAAGCCCACGTACCAATCGACGCGGGTGCGAAACACCGGGGCATCAGGCACCTCGCCCAGATCCCGCACCGAAATTCCATAGCGGCCCTGGAAGGGGCCCTGCAGGCCGGTGACGCCCTGGTCACCAAAGGTGCAGCAGTAAATCGAGCTGGTGCCGCCCGCCTCGTCGTATCCCATCACCTCAATGCCCTGGGCATCGCGGTCGACCGTGACAAGGTCGCAGTCCTGGTAGCGGTGCACCGTCATCCCAAAGGAGTTGGTGCTGGTCTGATACACCCCGCCGCCAATGGAGGCGCGGGCCAGGGCATTGAGCTGACGGCGCATCGCCTTGCTCATCACCAGCACCTTGCTGCCGCCGTAGGCATTCACCGAATCGATCAGCTCATCGAGGCGATCAAAATCAAGCGGTGCACCTGGAGCAGTGCTGCTGCCACTGCCGGCGTTGTCGATTGCCATCGCATCGCCTGGCTGCAGCCGCTTGCTCAGCCCGTCAAATGCCCTGGGGTTGGCGCTGGTGTCGCCGTTGATCACCGTTGCCTCCAAGGTGAGCCGCATGGAGCGCACCTTCATCTCGATCTGGCTGGCGCGGGCCTCAGGGCCCATCAGGTCAACAATCGAGCGGTCCACATCCACGTCACCGCCAAAGAGGTGCACCGCTTCTGCGCGCTGGTCCACCACGCCATAGCTCTGGGTGTAGCCCTCATTGACGGCGCGGAAGCCCACAGATGGCAGCTCCTGTTCAGCGGAATAGAACAGGCCGCTGCCGGCGATGTTCATGAACGGCAGCCGGGCGAGCAGTTCGCCCTCTGAAAACGTCTTGAGCACAGCGAGGTGCTCGAGCCGGTTTTCGTATTTGGCTGCCTCGATCAGGGTGAGGCCCATGGCACAGGGGGCGCAGCCCCAAGGAGGTCAGGGGCTATTGCCGAGCTGGGCCGATGGCGGCTGGCTCAACTGTTGGTGAGCTGGGGCGGCAGGCCGCTACGGATCCGCCGTTCGAATTCACTCTGGATCTGGCCGAGGTTCACCGTCAGGCAGGTGTTCTGCTTGCAGAGCTCGCGCAGCTGCTGGAGGTTGTCGCGGATCATCCCCAGCTGGGCAATGCGTCCATCGAGATCGCGGCACTGATCCAGCACCAAGAAGGATTGGTTGATGGCGTCACTGAGCAGCAGTGCCCGATCAATCGCCAACCGCTCAATCGCTGATAGGGAATCGGCGTCGGCCGAAAGCTTCTGGGCGACGTTCTCAATTGTCACCCCATCGATCTGGCGCGTCTTGCTGGCAGGCAGAGCAGCCCTGGTCACTGGCTGACTGGACGCGAGCAAAGCCTTGAGTAGGCAACTGCCGCACCAGGCAAAACCGACGACCAGCAGCAGGACTCCCATGGCAGCAATGGGATGGAGGTTGAACTCTAGGCAGATCAACAGGTCAGACCATGCCGTGGCGGTGCAGGTGGGGCTGATTGCAGCCGCGGCGGCAACAGCAGATGTCTGCTCTGCTGTTCATGTCCGCAACTCCGTCTGCCACTCCCGCGGCCCAGGTGCCTTTCACTTCTGAGCGCTGGCAGCAGTTCTGGGATGCCTGGAAAGCCCAGCCCCAGCAGCTCGAGGGGATCGAGCAGTTGCGGCTCGCCGTGATCACTGCTGACCCGGCGGTCCTCACCGAGGCCGCAACCTGGCGGCAAACCTTCTCGTCGGCGCCGCCAGCTCCTGAGGCCCCGGCCCATGCCAATCCCCTGGCGGTGGCCTGGGAGAACCAGAACGACAACGCTTCTGGCACTGGCTACCGGGAGTGCTTCTCCAGCAGCTGCGCCATGCTCGCCCGCTTCTGGGGCAAGGTCGGCTCCGACGACGGGTACAACGCCATCCGCGCCAAATACGGCGACAGCACAAGTGCAGAGGCCCAGCTATCGGCCTTGCGGTCCCTGGGGCTTACGGCCAACTTCGCGACCAATGGTGATCGAGCAGCTCTGGAGCAGCAGATCAACCTGGGCCGGCCGGTGGCGGTGGGCTGGCTGCATCACGGCCCGGTGTCAGCACCCTCAGGCGGCGGCCACTGGAGCGTGGTGATCGGTTTCACCGAGTCGGTCGCCATCCACAACGACCCCAACGGCGAGGCCGACCTAGTGGCAGGTGGGTACACCGCCAACACCAATGGCGCCGGCCAGCACTACAGCTGGAAAAACTGGCGCCCCCGCTGGGAAGCCGATGGTCCAGGCACCGGCTGGCTGCTCACCTGCCATCCCTGAGCAGCTGGCCATGGCAGAAGCACCGCAGCCGCCCACACCACTGCCGCCACCACGGCCAGCGTTTGATCGTGAGCGCTTTGTCTTGAAGACCCTGGCGGTGGTGATCGGCGCCCAGCTGCTCATCTACGGCGTGGCAGCGGGAATCTGCGGCCAACGATCCATGGCTGGCCGTCCGGTCGGCCAGATTTGCCCCGGCACGCTGGAGCAACTGCAGAGCGGCTTTGATTCCACCCTCAACCTGCTTCTGGCGCTGTTGGGGGGAGCGGCCATTTCAAGGGTGGGGCCACCATCGTGAACGCGAGCGCTCTTCTGCTCTCACGGCCTGGGCCGCAGCACCAGCCAAACAATCAGCAGGATGCTGCCGGTGCTCACCACCGTGAAAATCCAGTCGGCGTATGGCGTCCAGGGCATGGGTTCAGCCTGCCGCAACGAAAGCGGCTTCTGCTGGCCTTGTTTGGTGCAATCAACCAGCTGGGAGCCACGGCACTTATCAACTGATGGCGATGGCCTTGCGATCTGCATTAGTGCCGCCACTCCCCGCCAAAGTGGCGGGGAACAGATGCAGCCATGGCCCGCTTTGAGGCACTGATCACACCGGTCGCTGATGGCCAGGCGCTGCGCGCTGCGCTCGAGCAGATCGCCCAGAGCTGGGGTGCGGCCCTCACCTGGCTGGATCGCCGCAATGCCTCG